>JAOUAE010000104.1 GCA_029861085.1 Candidatus Nitrosopumilus sp.
CAAGGAGAAACAACATAAAACTCAAAGAAAAATCTGTCAAGGAATTAAAGTCATTATACAAATTTGATAATTTACAGGATTTTTTGGACATCTATAATGTCAGATCCAAAGTCTTGATCAAAAAAAGAGATTTTTATGACTTGACCATGGCCTATCTAAGAAAAGCCCATCAGCAAAACGTGTTGCATGCAGAAATGTTCTTTGATCCTCAGACCCATGTAAATAGGGGAATCAAGTACACCACGGTTCTAAACGGAATATCCAGTGCGATGAGAGATGCTGAAAAAAAGTGGGGAATCTCATCAAAACTGATAATGTGCTTTCTGAGGGATTTGAGTGCAGATTCGGCTATGAGTATTTTAAAAGAGGCATTAAAGCACAAGAAAATTGTTGCAGTGGGACTGGACTCTGCAGAGTTAGGATACAGTCCGTCAAAATTCAAGAAGGTCTTTGATTATGCGAAAAAAAGTGGATTGTTGACTGTAGCACATGCAGGTGAGGAAGGTAGTGCAGAAGATGTCCGTAAATATCTCAAATTACTCAAAATTTCTCGAATCGACCACGGAAACCGCAGTTTGGATGATGAAAAATTAGTCAAAGAGTTGGCAGAAAGAAAAATCACTCTGACATCCTGCCCGTTATCAAACTATAAGCTAAAGGTAGTAAAAAAAATGGAGAAAAATCCAGTAAAGCGGATGCTGAGAAAGGGCCTAAAAGTGACTGTAAACTCAGACGATCCTGCATACTTTGGAGGTTACATCAATGAGAATTACCAAAGCGTGTATGACGCATTAAATCTCACAAAGAAAGACATCTACACGTTGGCAAAAAATTCCTTTGAAGGGTCTTTTCTGAGTGATTCAAAAAAGCAGATGATGCTTGAAAAACTAGACAGATACGCAGAGAAGAATGAATAATGTTTTTGATTTATCAATAATCTTGTTATGTTTCATACCCATGTGTAAATATGAATCTCAAAAAAAATGTTTTATGAGATAATTATATTTCTTAATTCGTCTGGCGAATTAATCAAAAAATCAGGATTTTCTTTTATGAGTGCATCTTTGGAGTTGTAACCCCATGTGACTGCAACTGATTTGATACCTGATTTTCTGGCAGCCTCAATGTCCCTTACTTCGTCGCACACGTAGAATACCTCACTTTTGCTTACCTTTCGTTGTTTTATGATCTTGTTGATCATGTGACTCTTTCCAAAGACGCTTTTGCCTGTACGGATAAAATCAAAAAAGTTCAATTCATTTCTTACAAAAAACTCCTTTACATTTTCTTGAGTGTTTGATGTTAAAATTCCAAGATGGCAATCTTCATCTTCATGCAACTCACATAATATTGGTAAGATGTTTACTGTGGGTCTCATGTTTGATATCTCCTTGTTGATTTCTGAATGTATTTTTTTTATCCACAGCGGAAGTTTGAATATGGAAATACCAAGATATGACAGAATCTCCTTTGGCTTTTTTCCTTGCAGGTATGGGATGTCCTCTTTTGTGACCTTTCTATACCCAAAGTACTTAGCATGGTCATTTACTATTTTGACAACTGACTCTAGCGTATCTGCAATGGTTCCATCAAAATCAAAAATAATTGTCTTAACCATTTTTTTTCAAAATAGAGTTTGCAACTAGCTGCAATAAGATTACTGGGTGAAATATTATTGCAGGAGATCTTATCATGTGCATCATCTGAAGAAATGATTTTGTGGCAAGTGAACTCTTTGGCCCTAGTAGCAGTACCCTTTGGGCATGGTTCTGCACCATCCTTGTAATCGCATCGGGTCTTTTGCCCACAGTTGTGGGCCATCTGAGGTCCTCGCTTGTACCAAGAATCCATGGCAATGATATTGTTTTTGCAAGCCTTTTTTGAAATTTCTTTGTGAAAATCTTATCAAAATTTTGGTTTCTTAACATACTGTCTAGTACTTTGACACCAAGTGCAGCTGAAGTAATGCCTTGCCCATAAAATGGATTGAAAACTGCTACTGCATCTCCCAACACTATAAAATTCTCAGGCCAACTGGACATGGATTCATAATGGTATCTTCTACTTCCTTGTACTCGATATCCGTATATCTCTGAATCTGGAATGGCATCTTTCATGGCATCATACAATTCGTTACTTTCAAGACTCTTTGCAAATTCTAAAAATCCTTTCTCATCTGTAGGAGGGTACACTTTTCCAATCCCAGACAAAAAAACCAACCATTTGCCGTTTTCTATTGGATATATCGCCCCTAGTCTGGGATTAGTTGTTGGATTGCTTAGTATTGACAACATCTTCCATTTCCTCTCAACATTCTTTGGTGGAATGTATCGTCTTGTTGCATAGCCTACAAAGGAATCTACTCGGGTCTTGGTGAGTTTTGGATAGCCAATATTTTCTAACCAATTAGGTGTTTTTGTATTTCTTCCAGTGCAATCGACAATTAGATCAGCATGAATTTTTTCATTTGTAATTGTCTTTAGACTGATCTTGTTTGTGTTTTCCAAAACAAACGATGAGATTGCCTTGTTTTCCAGTATCTTGATATTTGAGATTTTTTGTACTTGGTGTCTTATTGTATTTTCTAAAAGTGTTCTTGTGCAGGTAAATGTAACTACTCCGGACTCAAATCTTTGTGCCCATCCACTTGGCAGACGAAATCTCCCATCATTTAAAAAATCGATCTTGTTTGCTCCGTTTTTAACAAGATCTCCTTCTAAATCTGGAAAAAAATCTTGAAGAATCTCCTTTCCCTTTACAAGCAACAGATGGATGTGATTGGCTTGAGGTGTTCCATTTCTTACTTTGCCGTCATCTGTGTACCTGTCTTTCTCAATCAGGATTACCTCTTCAAAATGATCTGATAGAGCACGTGCTGCCAAAAGCCCCGCAATACTGCCTCCAATCACTATTGCTTTTTCTTGCATCACATCTGACTACTATCAAGTATATTTTTGGATTTGGGTAGTTGCTACACCATACCCATGTGTAAATGGTTTTGCATAATTAAGATTAATAAAAATGAAAAATAGTTTTTCTTTTTTACAAATATCGATAAAAAATTTCAAGATAAAATTTTACAAAACACTAGATGCCAAAAATATGGATTTTCCGTACATGTTGAATGTGTTATTGTATTTGATATCAATACAAATATTGCAAAACGTTACTTTAGGAGATATATTACAAGCGTAAGATTTCAACATGGTTGAAAACCTTTAGTCATTCTTTTCTTGCATATGCTTCTATTGACAAGGTATTGGATTTCTATATAGATTTACACCATTTACAAGTAATCACTCCAAAAAAGTTAGATTTCAAGATAATGGAGTCAAGCAGTAACAAAATAATTCTGGGGCAAACTGCTTATTTTTCAAGTAAGTTATTGACTCGCATAACCTAGAAAATCAAAATTATACCTTGCAAGCCATACACATATGTCGATGAAATGAGCAAAGCACTATTCACACGCTGGAGGCGTACTCATGTTTTTCATAAAATGAATGAAAATAAGACAAGGGTGACAGATGAGATTGAATTTGAATTATAGTATGGATTTATTGGAAAAATGTTTGAACGGTATGCTCTAGGTAAACTTAAAAAAATCTTTGCACATAGACAACAGGCAACAATTGAATATTTGAGCAATCTTTGAAACTCAAAGACAGTTATTGCATTAAAAATAAATTCAAATTAATATATTTTTATACTACAGTATACGATAGTATACCATGGAGCAAAGCACGATAAAGCTTTCTAAAAAGATCAAAAATGATCTCAAAAAACAAATGAACCATCCTGGAGAAACATATGAAATGGTGATTTCCAGACTACTAAAAATTACCCATGAGGATGATGTGTTAAGTGAGTCTGTAATCAAAAATATTGAAGAGGGAGTAGCAGACATCAAGGCAGGACGTGTGTATACTTCAGAGCAAGTCAAAAAGAAGTTAGGACTAAAGTGAGATGAGATGGCAAGTTGTATGGTCAAAAAAATCTGTAAGGCAGTTAGAGAAAATCAACAAGAAAAATGCACAGCAGATTTATGATACTGTTTTGGACTGTATACAAGATCCATTCAAAAACGTGACAAGATTAAGCAATTCGCCATTTTACCGACTGCGTGTAGGAAATTACAGAGTCATCTTGGATTTGCAGCAAAACAAGATGATAATCTTTGTTGTGGAGACGGACCACAGAGGAAGAATTTACAAAAAATAAATAGCAGACATCACATCATTTCAAGAATTTCTCTGCATCATAATGAATCAGTTTAATGTAATCTAATGAGGGTACACATTTTGTAGTAAAGCGCACCCAAGCGCAGAGAGTGCCTATAAGGTTTTTGGTAACCCACAATGAATAAGAGATTATATTTTTGTAACAATGGGTCTAAAGGGATTCGGCGGCTCCATCTTGCGAAACCCATCATTTTTTTGGGTTTTCATGTTGGATTCCTTTCTATTTTTGTAATATGACTACAACTTGAAAAAGTTTTCTTAGGTTCAATGCCGGGGGAGGGCTAACACGTGTAAGTTTGGACGCCTTCTGATTTTTCTTATTAGTTGACATTTTTACCACATGTATGATGTTACTTCTTAATCTTAAAAATTTTCTTTAGTTCGGATCTAGGTAGGAGATAAGATGTTTATTGTAATACTCAGAATATTAAAGTTCCAAAGAAAGAAATCACTTCTTATTATGCATCAAAACACGACTTGAAAAAGTGTTCTTTTTTAGAGATATATCAAAAGCTACAAACCTCGGGGAGTGCGTATAAGGCTTATGATAACACGCAATGAACAAAAAAATAGACAATAAACTAAAACATATACAAAAAAATGCCATTTTATTTAATTAAGAATAGATAATTTAGCAAATCTATAAGGTTTTTGATACAAATGATGAATTGTAAAAAATAGGTAGTTTATCAATCCTCAATGTGAATTATTATTTTCACACTAGAAAGATCTTCAGGTGGAGGTTCAAATTATGTTGGGAGCACGACGTGTACGGGGTTATAGTTAGGGAGTATAATTTAGCACCCACGTGT
>JAOUAE010000105.1 GCA_029861085.1 Candidatus Nitrosopumilus sp.
TTTTAATTGTAATTTCTTTTGCTATGTTCTTTGGAATATCTTCAGCATAAACATCAAACTCTGCATGTCGTCCATAATGATCTTTTGAATATCCTCTAATTCCTAAAATTAAAACTGGTGGAGTTACAAGTACTGTTCCCAAACTAACTAGTTGTTTTCCTGCATTTGGCACTTTGTCACGATCATCGATGCTGACGATTTGTACACAACCTGCTTTAAAACCACAATGTGCTAAAATTTTTGGTTCTGCTGATGCGTCTAATTTTGGCCAAGCTCTGATTCTTGCTTCCATGCTTTTGGCACGTACTCTACGTGAGTATGCAAGACTTCCTCTACGTGGTGAATGTCGTTTTCGAGCTCCCATTGTTGAATCGAATCGTCGATTTCCCTTTATTAAACCATGTGAGATATCGTTAACCTCTTAAAAAATTTAGGTTAACCATGTATGTCTAATTTGTTACGGTGTAAACAACTCAGATGCAGAATTCCAAATTGTTATTGCACCAATAATAATCCCTATACATCCCATCCCTATAGCTAATAACAAGAAATTCTTTTTTTCAGGCATGTTATCACGTGTTTTGAACATTAAGTATTGCTAATGTTCCAAGTATTGCTTCTTCTAGACGTACAGTTTCAGTAGCTTGATTTGGGAAAAAATTTAGTGACTTTGCATTTTGAACCTTGTTCATTTTTCCTCCGATGATTTCATGAATCCCTTTCTCAGGAGATCCAAACACCACTAGGATTGGTTCATCTGTTTTTGCATACTTGGAAATCTGTTCACTTGTAACCGTTTTTCCTTTCCTTGACGTCATAATGATACTTCCTTTCCATTCTGATAATACTGAATACAAGTTTGCTCTTTCTTTTACTGAATAACCCCAATATGATGGAACTTCGCTTTTGTCTATTTCCTTGACTGATAATTTAGGGTATCCTTCTTTGAATTGAACCGTTATCCTTTTTCCAACTGAAGCATTGCCATAAAATTCTATTAGATGGTTTATACCAACATCGACAAATTTTTTCCCCTTTACACTTACTACTATTCCTTCTCTGACATCTCCTCTGATGATCTTTTTAGAATTAGCTGGTGTGATGTGGCTGGGAATTTTTAATGGTTGTAATACTCCTGCAAATTTCAAGTCATTCATTTTTGGAAATAATCTTCTTCTCAAAAATTGAGGTGTTTCTAAATATTTTAGAATCATTATCATAAGGGCGCCATCTGATTTGTTGTTTCCTTCTTGGTAGACATAGATTGTATTAATTTTAAAAATTGCACAAGCTCTTGCTAGAACAGAAATTTTTCTAGTCTTATCAATTTTGAGTGACTCATCTGATAAGGCGGATTCGGGAATCGCAATAGATAATTTCAATATGTCTAGTCTCTCAGGTAATTAAAAAAATTATTTTTGCTCGTGTGGATATTTCTCTTTAGCGGCATTGGCATAATTTGTAATCTGCACTTCTGAAACTATTTCGTATAATCCCGTATCTTTTTTAATATGTGCCATTCTGATGTGATTGGTCCCTTCTTTGTCTTCACTTGAAAGATAAATTCCTGCAGTAGCCAATGTTGCGGCCTCATCTAGTGAAAGATCACTTTTGTAAGTTTTCTCTAAAAAGTCTGTTACTTGATCAGACCCTGAACCTATTGCAATCGCATCATAAGAGATGTATGTTCCGCTAGGATCAGTAAGGTACAATTGTGGAGTGCCGTTTACAACTCCTCCAAGAATAAGTGCAACGCCATAAGGTCTTACACCTGCATATTGAGTATATTGTTGACATTGATCAGCTAAATGCTTTGCAATCGTTTCAACTTCAACTGGTTCATCATAAATCATTTTGTTACTTTGAGAAAAGAATCTTGCATTGTCTACTTGACTTCTTGCATCTGGAATGTATCCTGCTGCTGCAACTCCTACGTGATCATCAATTTGGAAAATCTTTTGGGCATTATTGGAAATTTGTAATTTTCTTGGTTTTTCTTCAACTGCAATGATAATTCCATCTTTACATTTTACACCAACAGCTATTGTTCCTCTTCTTACTGTCTCAATGGCATATTCTACTTGGTATAGTCTGCCATCTGGTGAAAATACGGTAATTGCTCGGTCGTAACCTTGCTGTGCAGGAAGCATTTGATTCCAATGCTTAGAATGTACAATTTAAACTGTGCCCATAATTGAGAATGATCACTTCTATGATCGGAGCCTAAGAAACAAGCTTAATTTGAAACTAATTTATGTTGAATTCATGAAATTTGAAATTCAATTTTCTGGACATGAAAATATCAGATCAAACCATCGAAAAACTATAGAGATTACAAAAGAATCTCGTTTGACACCTCGGGGAGATTGCATTGTGGGAGTTAATGCAACTTCCAGTTGCGATGATTTGCCTGAAGAAATAAAAGATAAACTCAGGAATTCTGATGCCAAGGTATCCTTTTCAATTCGTGTAGGTGATCATGAATTTGTAATTGAAGGAAACGGTCACCCTGATCTAATTCTTACTCATGTTGAAGACATTGTTATTAGAAAAAGTGACTTCATATGCCCTAGAACGTTGGCTGTAAAATGTGACAAAGCATCTGATTTGTTGCCTAGGGAGATGATTTCACTATTGCAAGATCCAAAAACAAGAGGCACCTTTACTATTACAACTGATTAACACTGTGACAATTTTATAGTCTGCTGCTCACTTTCCGTTATGGGTCGTAAAACCAATATTTTTCTTCTGATTCCGATGTCTGTCTTTGCAGCAATAATTATCGGATTTGGGATGTACATGACTTTGTGTAAAAATTCAAACATTCCTTTAGGTTGTTAGGATTAATTGGATCGTTTCTAATATTTTCTATTTTAGTTAATTCTAGCTTAGCAAGTTTCTCTTAAAGTATAGTCTTCTAAAATTTTTGTGCAAAAACCAATTATTGAATTGCCGATTTCTAAAAAGCCCACAGATGATGAACTAAAGAAACTAAAATATTATTTTAAAGAAATGCCTATTGATGAAATCCTTTCTGGATTAAAATTTGCAATGAACCGGTGGTCTGCAAAGGATGCTGGAACCCTAAAGGTGGGCAGAAAAAGCATAATTCAAAAAGAGGTGCATTCCGTAACCATGGAACAAGCTCAGTGGAGATTAAAGAATTGGAAGATGATGATTGCAAATTATCGAAGACGTGGATACAGCTATCCTACAATTTCTAGAATAAAGAAAATTTTGGTTGAAAAAAGTAAAAAAAAATCAAAATGACCAAATAAGCAGTCGATTTTTTTCATTGCTCATTTCTTGATGTGAAACAATGCCACAAAATATGTGTAATTATGTTATGAATTGTAATTGAATTGATCATAAATTCTAAATTGTCTTATATGTTGGTTGAAAATTATCGCATATTCTTGCTGATAGTTATGCAGAATATCATTATGGTGGGTAAAATGACAGCATCCTGTCAAAGATTATGTAAAAATTAAAAAATAGAATATCATAAAAGTTGCAAAAATGTGTGTTTTTTATTTAATTTTTTCACAGTTGATGCATTGACTCTATTTTACATTCTGATATCTTAGAATGTTTTTCATCAGTGGTAGGTACAGTTCGTTGGATTTGTACTTTGACTTGGTATGTGACAGCAATCTTTCACAATATTTTCTTTCTTCGGATGTTAGTTGTGACGAATGTCCATATTTTTTCTTTGTTGCCAAATCATAAAGAAATGAATAGTATTCCTCCATGATGAGTTTTTCTTTCATTTCTAGGTGCGTGTTCATTTGATTTCAAAAATATTATTCATTGGAATTATTTAGGATACATTATACTTTCAGAGATACATTTGTTCAAATTATGAATTTTTTTAACAAGTTTAGTTCACTTTTTGAACGTTCCTGAATATCTTTGAATTCTTTGAAACTAATCGTTCAAATCATGACAATGACTCAACCTGCAACCCTGAAAAATCAGAAAGAAATTGTAATTGATAATATTGACAGGCAGATACTCAACTTGCTTATTGCAAATGCAAGGGATTCAACAAGAACTATTGTAAAAAAACTTGCAGGTATGGGAACAAACATGTCTGAGCGAGGAATAGGAAAGAGAATAGCAAGACTGGAAAAACTAAACATAATTCATGGCTATACCACAATGGTTGACCTAAACCAAGTGAATATGCCCATTTTACGTCTTGTTACTGTAAAGTTCACATCTCCCAAAGACTTTGTGACAAGGGTAGAATCAATGAAAGAATACCTTACAGATGCTCCGTATTGTGACTTTTCAGCCAGAACCAACGGCAATATTGATTGGATAGAACTAAAATTTTTCAATAATCACCAACAAGCACAGCAAGAAGAGGATCTTTATCGAGCTTGGTTTGGGGATATCATAGAGGATTACAGGTCATATGACTTGGATATACATAAGATGGGGTGGCAGTTATTTGATGAAAATGACTTTGATAGATTTATCCAAAATACCTGTAAAAAGGAAGACGCAGAGACATACCCTAATGTTAAGAAAATAAAGCAATAGAAAAATAATCTAAAATTTTCAAGAAGGAAACTGAAAAAATTGTTGCATTTGTTTTGAAGTCTATGTGATTTTTTTGGGATCTGCATCATCTGTAAATTCAATTTATGAATGAAAGTTCAGATACTGAACTACTTTGTGAGTGCTTCAATTCAATTTCTGAATAAACTGATGTCAAAAAGTTAGGTCCATTCTAAGTACTATTTCCATACTACACTATTTGATTAAACATGAGCACATACAACATACAAGAAAAAGTCTCCGACAACAAGACAAAACTCGGAGTGATATCACTGGCAGCCTTGCCAGTAGTTGCAGCAATGTATTCCTCAGGAAGCATGGCACTTGAGCAAGTACCTCAAATACTAACAAGCGGGGTATTTCCAATCGGATTTACTGTCTTCTCTTGGGGAATAGCTGCTAAAATGGCATTGAAATTGAGAAAGTAGAATTATTTCTTTTTCTCAATTATTTTTCTATCTTTT
>JAOUAE010000106.1 GCA_029861085.1 Candidatus Nitrosopumilus sp.
CATGAACACTTCACCATGAACACTTCACCATGAACACTTCACCATGAACACTTCACCATGAACACTTCACCATGAACACTTCACCATGAACACTTCACCATGAACACTTCACCATGAACACTTCACCATGAACACTTCACCTCTTTCACATGAAGATCATTACAATTTTTACGAGTGAATTTGTATTTCATATTGTATGTAAAAAATCAAAAATTTATGAAGCTGTATGTAAAAAGTGTAAAGGTCAATAAAATATTTACAAGATTTTCAAAAAAAATCAAATATTTTTTAATGTTTATAGTACAAATCCATAGACATGCTTAAGTTTCAGATCACCATATCAATTACAAGAACAAAGTCCACCTCCACACCTGAGTGAAAAACTCTAAAGGAAACTTACCTGGATCTTGCATGGGCTATGTTCTATTTTTTGTTGATAAATGTAGTATCTGATCTTGCTTGAATGACTGATGTCCTCTAATTGGATTTGTCATCACACTGAAAATTATTGTCAGGATTTGCCATCATCAATTGCCATAATTCATCCATTGTAAATCCTGCTTTTTTCATGGCACATTTTAAGCAATAACGTTCCTCAGAAAATTCAGGATTCTCAATATAATTTTCCTCCCCTAATACACACACTTGGCAATCAGCTCCCGAACAAGTGAATTGTTCTAAATGGTTTTCACAATTACAAATCATCATTTTATTTATTTTTGAATCTGTTTTTCAATGTTTTCAATATAACTAATTGGAAATATGACTTGGAAATCATAAAATTAATCCGACCTTGAGAAACATCAGGTTTATCTCATCAGAAAGTTCATCTTTACAAGATTCCAGGATTACTTTATCTAGCATTTTATAATGAGTCTTTTGATTAAATTCTCCAAGGATTCTGTTTGTTTAAACAATGTTTCCCTCAGATGGATTTTACAGGTTTACAATTTTACCATTAAGAAAAGTCTAAAATTCTGTCCATTCTAAACAGGATTACGTTATCCTCATTCCTATTTATAACATGAATGTTTATTGAAACAAATTATATTTAATGTGGAAAAAATATTCGTAAAGTATGGCCATAATCAAGGTAGAAGTAGAAATCAATGCTACAGTTGACAAAGTGTGGAATGTTGTTTCAGACATTGATAATGAGCCAAAATTTTGGAAAGGTACAAAAGAAATTGAAAATATTTCTAAAGAAGGAAATACGGTCAATAGAGAAATCACAATTGCGTTTAGAGATCAAAAATGTCTGCAGGAAGTAAAAATGTATCCCAAAGAGAAAATCGAATCTAGATTTACCAAAGGCATCATAAATGGAGAGAAAATCATATCTTTAATCCCAAAAGGGGAAAAAACTATACTTTGTGCATTATGGGATATAAAACTAACAGGTATGATGGGTGTGTTTACAGGAATGATTAAAAAACATATCAAAAGCGGAACAGAGCAAGCTATGCAAAGCATCAAAGAAGAAATCGAGAGATAAATTCGATGGAACTGATTATAGATATTATCAATTATTCACTAATTGCAATTTTAATTGGGATTTGTGGAGCTTGGATATTCCTTATCAAATCAATGGTAAACTCATTTAGATTAACACCGTATCTTGACAAATTTGAAAATACCTCAAAAACAAACCCCAAAGTATCAATAATTCTTCCAGCTAGAAACGAAGAAGAATTCATTGAAAAATGTTTAGACTCCCTAATAAAACAAGATTATAAAAATTATGAAATCATTGTAATTGATGACTCATCTGAAGATAATACAGGAAAAATAATTTCAGAGTATGCAAAAAAACATGTCAATGTAATCCCAGTTTCTGCAAGACCTAAACCTGAAGGATGGATGGGGAAAAATTGGGCATGTATGGAAGGATATAAAAAATCATCAGGAGAGCTGCTTTTATTTACAGATGCCGATACAAATCATGCCAAAAATGTAGTATCGCTTGCAGTGAAACACTTGAACTCATTTAATCTAGATGCATTATCAGCCATTCCAAAAATGCTCACATTTGATTTTTGGACAAATATTACACTTCCAATGATTTCCACATTTCTACATACTAGATTTTCAGCATTAAATGTAAACAATCCATCAAAGAAAATTGGGTATTTTTTTGGAAGCTTCTTTATCTTGAAAAAAACTACATATCAAGAAATTGGCACGCATGAGGGAGTAAAACATGAGATTATTGAAGATGGGGCACTAGGGCAGATAGTGAAAGAATCAGGATATAAAATGAAAATGGTGAGAGGAGAGCATCTTATCGATGCGGTTTGGGCACGAGATAAGAGTACATTATGGAATGCTCTAAAAAGACTAATGATTCCATTGTATCTTGAAAATGGGAAAATAGCCATCGGAGTTTTTTTTGCGATAGTATTTTTGTTATTTGTACCTTTTCCAATATTTGCAATATCAGCATCATTGCCAATAGAGGAAACATCTGTAAAAATACTTTGCATCACTTCAGCAATTGCTTCAATTTTGATTTACACAGGCGCAGTAATAGAGGTAAAAGTAGGATTAGGATTAAGGCTTGTGTATGCACTATTTGCACCATTAGGAAGCTTGGTTGTAATTTTGGGATTTTTAAGTGGGCTATTGAAGGCAAAGAGATCATCATCGGTTTCATGGAGAGGAAGAAGCTATTCGATGAAAGATCATACTCAAAGTTCAATCAAAATATAGCAATCCTTTTAGATTGAAAACAAGGAATTAAAAAAAGTCACATGGATAAATCAGGGGTAGTTGTCGGAGGAATCATCGGAGCTGCAATCGTTATTGCTTTCGTTGCAGTACTATTTGTAGCACCACCAGAATCATTGAAATCAGAAATCATAACAAGCAACGAAAACACATCCATCGCCATTGCAGAAGTACCACCACTTTATTCAGAGAGTTTGTCATTAATTGAAATTTTTGAAAAATCGGAACCGGGAGTTGTAAGAGTTAACGTGCAAAGAGATGAAGCAATAGAAGGGATTGGAGGTATCGGTTCAGGTTTTGTTTTTGATAAAAAGGGACACATAATTACAAATGCACATGTGGTAAAAGATGCAGTAAAAGTAGTGGTAACATTTCTTGATGGTAGATCATATAACGCTGAAATTATCGGAACAGATGAATTTACAGATTTAGCAGTAATCAAAGTTAACGTAGATTTAGTTTTACTACACCCATTATCGATTGGAGATTCATCTAATCTCAAGGTTGGAGAACAAATAGCCGCAATTGGCAATCCATTTGGGCTATCGGGTTCCATGACTTCTGGAATTGTAAGTCAATTAGGACGATTACTCCCAGGAGAAGTCTATTCAATTCCAGATGTAATTCAAACAGATGCTGCAATAAATCCAGGAAATTCTGGCGGGCCTCTACTTAACATGCGTGGAGAAATAGTGGGCATCAATACCGCAATTCAGTCAGCCACAGGGGAATTTACAGGAGTTGGATTTTCAATACCATCACAAACAGTTGCCAAAATTGTTCCAACATTAATTGAGAAAGGCAAGTACAAACATCCATGGATTGGAATTTCAGGTCGAGACATTGATCCAGACATGGCAAACGTTTTGAATCTAAAGGATGCAATAGGATTTTTAATAATCACAGTTGTAGACGACAGTCCGGCATCTAAGGCAGGTTTAATTGGCTCTGATAAAACCATCGAAGTTGAAGGAGTCAACTACCCCATTGGAGGAGATGTTATTTTATCAGTTGACGGAATTGAAGTTAGAAAAATTGACGATATTTTGATTCATCTTCAAAGGGCAAAAACAGTAGGAAATGAAATGATCCTAGAAATTCTAAGAGATGGAAGAACAACAAATGTTACAATTGTACTTCAAGAAAGACCAAATGGAAATTAATTCAATACAAGCATAAATACTTCCTAACAAGAAATCATTCTGTTGAACAATCTTGTCTTTGACTCTGAGAGTTTAAACAATATTTTAGAGGGCAAACCTGTATCTCACCAAGATGCAATTGAGATTTATCAAAAAGCAGTAGAAAATCCAAATGACTTATTTTTAGTCGCTCAAAGTTTAAGAAAAAAGTTTAAGAAAGATTCTGTAACATTTTCTAAAAAAGCATTTTTCAATATTGTTAATCTCTGTAAGGATACATGTTCATATTGCACTTATAAGTCAGAACCAGGAGAAGCAAAACTTTCTTTGATGTCAAAACAGCAAATTTCAGAATTGTTAGTTCTTGCAAAAAAATACAGATGTGTCGAAGCACTCTTTGTTACAGGGGAACAGCCTGAACAAAGATACCAGGAAGCACGAGACTGGCTAAAAGAAAATGGATTCAGAACTACAGCTGAATATCTAATTCATGCTTCAGAACTTGCATTGGAAACAGGACTATTTCCACATACAAACGCAGGAAATCTAAACTATGAAGAGATGAAAGAGCTTAAGAAAACAAATGTCTCGATGGGAATAATGCTTGAAAATGTAAGTGATCGATTAACAGAAAAAGGAATGCCACATCATTTAGCAGCAAGCAAAAGACCAAAAACGAGATTAGAAATCTTGGAAAACTCAGGAAAGCTTGGAATCCCAATGACTACAGGAATTCTTGTGGGAATTGGAGAAACAATGGATGAGATAATTGATTCATTATTTGCAATAAAACAACTCAATAACAGACATGGAAATATTCAAGAAGTGATTTTACAAAATTTTCAACCAAAACCAGATACTAAAATGAGAGATGAGCCATCAGCAGATGAAAAATATTTCAAATTAGTTGTTGCATTATCTAGAATCATCATGCCACAGATGAACATACAGATTCCCCCAAATTTATCTCCTAAATCATATCAGAGTTTCTTGTCAGTTGGAATAAATGATTGGGGAGGAATTTCACCACTAACACCGGATTTTGTGAATCCAGAATTTTCATGGCCTGAAATTGACAAAGTGGATCAGAATTCAAAAAAGGCAGGATTT
>JAOUAE010000107.1 GCA_029861085.1 Candidatus Nitrosopumilus sp.
CTAATATGAAATCAAGTGATATTATTGAACCACTTGCAGTTAAACTTCAAGTTGTTTCTGCAGCTGCTGAGGCTGCGTGTATGATTCTTAGAATCGATGATGTCATTGCTACTCAAAAATCTCCTGGTGGACCACCTGGTGGAGGAGAAGGTGGAATGCCACCTGGAATGGGTGGAATGGGTGGAATGCCACCTGGAATGGGTGGAATGCCTGACATGGGCGGAATGATGTAAATTATTTTGAAACTTTTTCAAAACTTTAATCATTAACTAAATTTACGAACAACATTGAATAAAACATCCTCTAAGGCACTTACTAGTTTCAAATATTTTTACTTGATTGTTTTTTTTGTATTGCTTGCAGGATTTTTTCATCCACTTATTACATACACAAGCTTTGATGGAGTAATCGGTAGTGTCTTGATATTATTTTTAGGTCTTGCAGGTGGGATTTTATTGTACAGAGCTACAACATCTGAAAGTAAAAGAACAATATCTCTAGGAGGCGGATTTGTTTTGATCACTATTTCATTATTCTATATTTTTCAAATTACTGGAAGATCTTAAACATCAAAGTACAGATAAAATTCATGTGGATGTGGTCTAATGGATATTTCACGTTGATCTCTTCTTTCTAATTCGATAATTTTGTCAACGACATCATTAGAATAAATTGGACTGAGGAATTTTCTATCACTTTCTAACTCATCTAGTGCTTCACCGAGACTTTTTGGAAGAACACCAATTCCTCTTTTAGCTCTATCAGATTTAGTCATCTTGAATATATCATCACGAACTTCATTTCCAGGATCCATCTTTTTCTTTACTCCATCCATCCCTGCTGCTGTAACGGCTGCAAATACAAGATATGGATTTGACGAAGGATCTGGGGCTCTAAATTCAAGTCTTTTTAGATTTGAATAGTTTTTCCCTTTGAGGTGTTTTGGAACCCTTACAATGGCTGAGCGATTTCCAGAACTCCATGCAATATACGCTGGAGCCTCATATCCTGGTACTAATCTATGATATGAATTAGTTGTTGGATTACAAATAGCAGATAGTGCCTTTGCATGATTAATTATTCCACCACAAAAATATCTTCCAAGTTGACTTAATTCAATTTCGTCATCTGGATCATAAAATGCATTTTCCTTTCCTTTCCATAAACTAACATTAACATGCATTCCAGAACCAGAATCCATTGCGATTGGTTTTGGCATACATGTTGCAACCTTTCCGTATTTTTGTGCAACATTCTTAATTACATACTTGTAAGATTGCGCAGCATCCGCAGCATTTGTCATATAATCATACTTGATATCAATTTCACATTGCCCTGCTGTTGCAACTTCGTGATGATGATTGTCACATAAAATTCCAAAATTCTGGCTAAGAATATTCACACATTCATTTCTATATGGTGTAAGAGTATCAGCAGGTGTACTAGGATAGTATCCTTCTTGTAATCCCATAGGATATCCATCTCCTGATTGACTCCATGGAGCTTCTTTTGATTCAATTGAATAAGATTGTCCCTTATATGGTGTCAAAACATCCCAATGTACTTTATCAAAAACAAAGAACTCAACTTCTGGTCCCCACGTACTAAAATCAAAACCTTGAGTTTTGACATATTCTTCTGCTTTTTGGGAGATTCCTCTTGGATCTCTTGATAATCTTCCTCTATCTTCTCCCCAATAGACATCACAAAGAAGTCTAGCTGTTTTATTTTCAGTCATCCAAGGAATTATTGCAAAGGTGTTTGGATCTGGTTTTAGAAGAAGATCTGAATCATTAATATCAGCAAAACCGACAATTGATGAACCATCTAATTTTGGTAATCCATCTCTCATATTTTCAGGGGTAAACGTATTTGCTGAAATTGTAGTATGATGAAAATGACCTGTTAGACCTGTAAATTGTAGATCAATAAACTGAATACCCTCATGTTTAATTCTTGAAAAAACTTCGTCAGGTGAATACCCAACTTGGATTGCTTCTCCGTGACTGACTTTATATGGCAATTTTATACTTCAATCAAACACAAATACATCAGCCATTTAAGGATTAGGTAGGAATGTCAGAATCAAACACTATTGATATCCACTCTTTGCATAATACAGTTTTACGTGAAACTGAAAATGATTCTATTTTAGAAATTAATCCAAATTTTTACAGAAATCTTGCTAATTTTATTGGAAATCTAAAAAAACAAGAATTTGATGGTATAGAAAATAAAATCAAAAATACTATGATAGAGATGGTTACAGAACTTACATCATTATTGATACAAATCAGGCTAGATAAAATTTCAAAAACTTCTGACTTAGAAATTAGCTATCTTTTAGATGAAGAAAAATTTATCCTAGATTCACAAGAAGATCAAAGAGAAAGAATAGAAATGATCCTTTCCGCAACAATTAATGGAAAATCCAAATTTCTTGAATCATTAGCTCAAAATCACAAAACCAAGAAAATTGTCATCAGGTTTCTTAATGAAGTAGATGAAATTGTTGGTGCTGATCTTGAAAAATATGGACCTTTTAAAACTGAAGACATAGCTACAATCCCATATGAAAATGCTCAGGCCTTAATTTCCAAAAACGTTGCCACGAAGGTTCATTGGGAAGATTAGATAGAAATTATACCTTTTAGCATGATATTGTATGTCTCATACAGGCGTTGATGTAATTGATTTTTTATTCTACACAATTTATCCTGTAATTGGAATTTTTCTAGTAGAAATTATTAGCAGATTAGTAAAGGCCCCAAAATGGATAAAATTATGGACTCAAGCAGTTGTATCAATTGGTTTTGGAGTTTACTATTGGTTTATTCTGCCAGCACCACAAAATTTTCCATTAACAGCTATGGTAATGTTTGCACTCGCTATTGCTTTAATTTATCAAGGAAGGCGAGCAAAAATTTCTCCCGACAAAAGTCCATATTAAATTTAAAATCTTCCAAAAATCCGTTTTAAAATATTTGGTTTGTTACGTCCGCCATCTCGAATAACTTTTTTTTCACCAAATTTTTTTGCTCTAATCTGACTGAGCTTTACACATCTATGTTCTTCAGGAAGTCTATGTTCGGCGCAAAAAGGATCCTTACAATAATTGCATTGAAATGCCATATCAGTTAAATCCCCACAATATGCACATTTTTCTGATTGCATATTTTCAATTACTATTTTTCTTTTAATAAAGGTGCCAATATTTGCTTATAGAACTTCTTAATGTCTAAACATTTTTACGATGTTGAAATTAAGTTTACTGTAGAAATTAGATGATTAAAGATAAGGTTGCAATAATAACTGGAGCCAGCAGTGGTATTGGATTTGCTACTGCTTTAGCATTATCAAAGGCAGGTGCAAAAGTTGCTATAGGTGCTAGAAGAGTTGACAGATTGGAAGAGCTTGCAAAAAAAATCTCAGCAGAAGGCGGAGAAGCATTTTATCAAAAATTAGATGTGACACAAAGATCTGAATGTGAAAATTTTGCTAAAGCAGTTTTAGACAAATGGAACTCTATTGATATTCTCGTAAATAATGCGGGTTTGATGCCTTTGAGTTTCTTCAAGAGTCTCAAATTTGATGAATGGGATAGAATGGTTGATGTGAATATCAAAGGCGTTTTGTATTCTACAGGTGCTGTAATTTCTCATATGAAAGAAAAAAAATCTGGTCATATTGTAAATCTTTCATCCGTAGCTGGAAGAATTGTTTTTCCTGCTGGTAGTGTTTATTGTGCAACAAAACATGCAGTTGCAGCATTTAGTGAAGGATTAAGACAAGAATTTAGCGTTCGTTCTAACATTAGGGTAACTAGTATTGAACCCGGAGTTGTTGCAACAGAACTCAATGATACAATTACTGATGAATCTTTGAAAGGGTTTGTTGAAAATACAAAGAAGATGGAAGCATTACAAGCAGAAGACATTGCAAATGCAATTTTATATGCAGTTGATTCACCTTCATATGTTAACGTAAATGAGATTTTGATACGACCTACAACTCAAGAACGTTAAGTTGACAAACATTCCACATGTTGTAATTTTAGGTGGTGGGTTTGGTGGGCTTTCAGCTGCCAATGAATTAAGAAATTCATTACCATCGTCACAAGTAAAAATCACTGTTATTGATAAAAAAGACTGGTTTATGGTTGGATTTGCAAAGTTATGGATTATTAATGGAACTCGTACTTTCGAAAATTCAATTGGATCACTAAATCAATTATCAAAAAAAGAAATCAATTTCATTAAAGATGAGATTTTAACAATTAATCTTGAAAACAAGAATATAAAAACAAAATCTCAAACAATCACTTTTGACTTTCTAATAATTTCAATGGGTGCAGTTTTAGCTCCCCAAAAAATTCCAGGACTAGAAAAAAATGGATGCAATCTCTATGATCATAATCAACTTACACAAATTCGTGAGAAACTTCAGAATATTGAGTCTGGAAAAATAGCAATTTCTATTATGGGCATGCCTTACAAATGTCCTCCAGCACCATTTGAGGCTAGTTTACTGATAGATTCTATGCTTAGAAAACGTGGAGTTCGTGATTCTGTACAAATTGATTTTTACAGTCCAGCCCCTATTACATTACCTGCAGCTGGTCTTGAGGTCAGTAAACAAATTCTTGAAATGGTAAATTCTGAAAAAATTGTTTTTCATAATTCATCCAAAATAAAATCTGTTGAATCTAAAAAATTAATTTTTGAAAATAGTGAAGCCAATTTTGATTTACTTTTAGCCGTTCCACCGCATATTGCCCCAAAAGTAATTTATGATTCTGGATTAGCAAAAGAACCAGGATTTATTCCAATAGACAGGGACTGTAAGACACCTTTTGAAAACATCTTTGCAGTTGGTGATGTAACCAGCTTAACAGTTACAGAAAACATGGCAGTTCCTAAAGCGGGAATTTTTGCAGAAGGAGAAGGAATTACAGTTGCAAAAAATATTATCTCACA
>JAOUAE010000108.1 GCA_029861085.1 Candidatus Nitrosopumilus sp.
ATGGACGCAGTCTTCACTATAAAGATAAAGAAGATGTGTGGGATATTAAAAGAGAATATTGGACAGGGGATGAAAAAACACCCACTAAACTTCCATCTGAAATAATTAAAAAATTACTAGAATACTCTAGTGAAAAAAATGATTTAATATTTGATCCATTTCTTGGTTCAGGGCAAGTTGCAGTAGTAAGTAGATCTCTAAAGAGAAAATTTATTGGATTTGAAATTGTTCCAGAATATTTCAAATTTGCAAAAAAACGACTTGACACTGATACTTATAGAATCAAAAACTCCAAATAATCCGCTACTTTTTTCCAGACTCATCTTTTCTTTTTTGATCACTTTTTCCAGACTCATCTTTTCTTTTTTGACCAATTTTTGTAGTTATATCCTCTCTTATTTCATCGTCTGTTTTTTCTTCAACTTTTATCCCTGCTGATTTTGCAATCATCTCTAATTTTTCTCGTTCTGTTTCAACTGGTCCTGAAATTTTTGGTGTTTCATCTGTAACTTCTTTCATTTGTTCTTGAATCTCATTTTTTGCTTTGTTGTATTCATTAACTGCTTTTCCTAATTTTTTAGCAGCTCCTGGAAGCTTTCCTGTTCCTAAAATTAAAACTAATGCAACAAAAATTATAATCATCCATTCACTTCCACCAATATTTAATGAATAATCAAACATGTTTTGATATCATCTAATTTGAAATTAAACGTAATGTCTGTGTTTATGCCTAATCTGGAGATTTTATCATTGAATATCATGTATGAGAAGTACTTATTGATTTAAATAAATTTAGAATTATTAATTATCATGAAAAAAGTAGAAGCAATCGTTCGACCCGGAGCAAAAGATGCTGTTATTGCAGCAATTAAAAAAGTGGGCGTTGGAGGTGTAACTGTTCACCAAGTCCAAGGCCAAGGCGCACAAGATCCTCCTTTAGTTGGTCAGTATTTTAGCAAAGATATGATCATCTGTGTAGTAGATGATCCCAAACTAGATGAAATCTTAGATGCAATTTCAAGTGCCGCTTGCACTGGAACAAAGGGTGATGGCAAGGTCTTTGTTACAAACATTGATGATGCACTTGATCTCTGTACTAAAAAACGCGGAACAATGGATATCTAATACAAAACTCTTTGTGGTTCTAGCTTCTTTCTCGAAACTATTGCAAGAAGTGTAACTCCTACCCCTATCACACAAAATATCAAATACGGTGTTTCGTCTCCAAACGACTGTGTTATGGGACCTCCAATTGTTGGTCCTATTGCCCAACCAAGTCCAAAAATTGTTTCGTATGCACCAATTATCTTTCCTGAAATCCCTTTTCGAGTTTTACTTAAAATAATTTCTAAAGTCAATGGGAAGAATATACTAAATCCAAATCCCATCAAAACCAAAGCAATCCCAAAAGTAATGATGGAATCTGCTACAACTGATATGGCCAATCCCATTGATACTGCAATTGTTGCAGCAATGAGAGTTTGACTTGTTTTTCTTGCAAACTTTCCTACCAATGCCAAAGACACAACTCGAGATATTCCAAAAACAAAATACAATAACAAAATATCTGTGGCAGTCATTCTATTGTCATTAAGAAATGCTGGATAAATTGTAAGTATTATTCCAAAAGAGGATGTGCAGAAAATTAACAATGTGATGACTTCTGGGAATCTTTTCATTTCTTTAATTGATGAGAAAGAGAATAGTTCATGATGGTTTCTGATACTTTTTCTTGAGGCTAAAAGTGACGTAATTATCGCAGCAGCTAAAATAAACGCAGCAACTTGGAATAGAATTCTATATGTGATGTCCAGTCCCTCTAAGAACACTGTACCAAGTAATGGACCTACCATGAATCCAATTACAAAAAACATTGTAAACCATGAGATGTTTTTGACTCGATTCTTCTCAGAACTTTCATTGGAAATGATGGATTCACAAGGAGGCCAAAAAAATGCATGAGCAACACCTGTCATCATCCTGAATCCCATTATTTCCGGAACTGACTGTGCAATTGATAGGAGATAGATTGATGCAGAATTGATGGCAGCACCTAATGCAAGCAGGTATCCGTTGTTAATTCTGTCAAGAAGAATTCCTACAAAAAGTGGAATAAACATGTAGGGAATAAAATTTGTTAATCCGATTAATCCAAGATCTGAATATGTGGCACCAATTACATTCTTTGCAAATACTGGAAGAATTGGTCCATGCAATCCATATGAAATCCCTATGATTAAACCCGTGATGTTGACTAGTATCAGAACTCTGTTCATTTGTATGCGGCAATCATTATTGCCCCGCCCATAAGATCTTTCTCAAACTCAACTCTTGAAAATTTCTCTAGTATTAGCCCTTCCAGTTTTTTATTTTGAGGCCATCTTTTGTATGTGCCATACAGTGTACCAAATTTTAACCCCAGTCTCCCCCCTGCAACAAATGCAAGAATGGGTAAAATGCATCTCAGGTAAACTGAAACACCTGCTCTGTTAAATGCCTCATCTGGTTTTCCTAAATCCACAATTACAAATCTTCCATTTTTTTTTAATACTCTGTGAATTTCAGAAATTGCAATTCTCAAATTGATTGCGTCTCTTAAAGAATAACCGCATAACACTGCATCAAACTCTTCATCTTTAAATGGAATATGTTCAAAAACTCCGTTTGCCATGTCTGGTGGTTTTTCAAAATATGTGCCTGTATTTTTTAACATGGGTACAAGAGGATCATAAAGTGTAATTGAAATTTTTCCATCAGTTAATTTCATTGCTGTTTTTGACATATTTCCAAAACCAGAACCTGCATCAAGAATTTTGTTTCCTGGAAATACTCTTTGTGAAATTCCACGAATTCGATGCTCTTTATCTTTGCCTAACGAAATAATAGAATTGACTTTATCATAAATTGGAATGATTTCCCGAAGTACTTCCATTACCTCTCCCCAATAACTGCCTAAACCCATAATCTATCGTCTCAGTATACTTGTTTGAAAAGTTTTCAAATCTAAATTTCTATTATGGAGTAAACTTTGATGTGTTTTGAGAATAATTTTGTAAATCAGATTCTGAAACTTTCTCAAAGACTTTTGCTTCTGATGTAATCTTTGCCATTTTCACGTGGTTTATTCCCTCTTTTGCTTCCGATTTTAGATTGATTGCTGCTATGGCCAAAGCTGCTGCATCATCTAAACCCATATCTTCTTTGTAATTTTTTTCCAAAAATGCATTTACTTCATCAGAACCTGCACCTATTGCAACTGCTGCAAATTGTATGTAGGTTCCACTAGGATCAGTTACGTAGATTGATTCTCCTTTTTGATCAATTCCTGCAATTATCATAGACACTCCATTTGGACGTACTCCTCCATACTGTGTAAATTGATGAGCTTGATCTGCTAAATGTTTGGCAACTGTTCCAACTTCGACCGATTCATCATAAGTCATTCTGTTTCCTTGTGAAAAGAATCTTGCACCGTCTACTTGAACACGCGCATCTGGGATGTAACCTGCTGCGGCAACTCCTATGTGGTAATCTACTTGAAAAATTTTTTGTGTAATGTTACTGGTTTGTAGTGTTCGAGGCTTTTCTTCGACTGCCATGATGACTCCTTCTTTACTAGATATGCCAATTGCTAGAGTTCCTCTTTTTACAGTCTCTATTGCATATTCTACTTGGTATATCCTACCATCAGGAGAATACATTGTGGGAGTCATATCATAACCGCGTGATGCCATCATAATATCACGAGTTCATTCCAAGTCAATTTAAGGGTAATTGTCTTGCCTGAATATGGTAAAGATCTGGAAATAAGGTTTTAAGCAAAATCGACACACTTTATTTCAGGTAGTATGTCCAATCAACTCTTAGAATTCAAAGAAATCATTAAATCAAGACAAGTTACAGAGCCAAGAAAAACCGATAAACAGACCAAAAAATTACTACTTTACTTGTTTACAAGTACAAGAGGAGGATTTTCACGTTTACGAATAATCATCCATTTACTCGAACAACCAAGTAATACACATCAACTAGCAAAGAAACTTGATCTTGATTATAAGGCAGTTCAACATCACATGAAAGTCCTAGAGAAAAACAACATGGTTTCAAAAATTGGTGAAAAATATGGAGCAATATTTCATTTGTCAAATTTTCTTGAAATTAACATTGGTGCACTTGATGAAGCAATTGAAAAATTAGACAGAAAATTAAATCATGAGAAAGTCTATTTGTAATTAAATTTTTGATTTCACGAACTGAAATTTTGAATTAAACTTAATATAATATGTGCAATTTAAAAAATTATCTTTGGTTAAAAACGATCCTTTTGCAAATGCAACAAAACAAGTCAATGATGCTTGTGATATAATTGGCATAAAAGATAAAGAGTTACGTGAATACTTGGCAATGCCAAATAAGGTTTTGAGGGTTAAAATTCCTGTAAAAATGGACAATGGCAAAATTAGGGTCTTTACCGGTTTTAGAAGTCAACATAACAATGATCGTGGTCCTTACAAAGGTGGTATTAGATATTTTGATCCAGAAGGCGGGGTCGAATATATGGAACGTGAGGTCATGGCACTTTCTTCATGGATGACTTGGAAGTGTGCAATTGTTGATATTCCACTTGGCGGAGGCAAGGGTGCAATCTATGTTAATCCAAAAACTGAGAAACTTAGTGATGGTGAATTAGAGAGACTCACTAGGGGATTTGCATTCAAAATTTCTGAAATTATTGGTCCTGAAAAAGATATTCCAGCTCCTGATGTTTACACGACAGGAAAAGAAATGACTCAGATTATGGACACGTTTAGTAAATTAAATGGTAACAAATACTCTCCAGGCGTAATTACTGGAAAGCCAATTTCAATGGGTGGCTCTCTTGCAAGAAATGTAGCAACTGGATTGGGGGCCGCATATACTGTTAGGGAAGCTGCAAAACAATTGAAGATTAGTTTGAAAGGTGCCAAAG
>JAOUAE010000109.1 GCA_029861085.1 Candidatus Nitrosopumilus sp.
TCAAAGCCCAAATGTGCATTGGAATCCAAATAAACACTAATCCTGCCATTGCAAGACCCATTGTCCATAAATCTGACATAGTTACAGCTACCCATCCAATCATTGGTGGTGAACCTCCACATAATCCACCTAAAATTATGTTAGTTCTAGAATTTCGTTTTAATACATATGAGTAAATGACGATATTATTTACTAATGCAAATGCAATGAAAGCAGTTGCCCATACACCTTGTTCTAATGTTGTAGTAAAAGAAATTCCAAATGCTAGAACTAATGATATTCCAGCTAATGCCAATCCAAAATTCCTTGCTTTAATTGCAGGGTAGATTCTTTTTGATGGGAGAGGCCTTTCTTTTGTTCTTTCCATTACTGCGTCAATATCTCTATCATGATAATTTGTTAAAGTATTTGCAGCGGCTGAACCTGCTGCAACTGAAAACAGCATCAAAATCCACGTTGCTGGAGAAATTTCAATATCATAAATATTGGATGCCGTTAATGCAGCACCAAATGCAGTAAATACGAGTAAATACCAAATTTTTGGCTTTGTTAATTCATAATATACAGCAACTCTGGATTCCGACTTTTGTTTTTGCAACACTAATCACTATCCTTTGATGGCATATATGGCATTGCCTTCATCCGTGATTTCATTTCAATAAATGACTCTGAAGATTGTATTCCTTCAATCCTACCAATTCGTTCAGATACCATTTTATGCATTTGATCTAATGATTTTGAATACATAGTTACTAGTATGTCAAATCTGCCTGTGACTTCTGCAACTTCTCTAACTCCTTCAATCTTGAATAATTCTTCAATGATGTGGTCTCGTTTTTTTGTATTCATATTAATTCCAGTTAATGCTTTAACATTATATCCAAGTTCTTCATCATTTACAACAATTGTAAAACGTTCAATTAATTTTTTTTTAACTAGTCTTTTTATTCTTGAATACACTACTGATGAATTAACATTAATTTTTTTTGATAAACGTGGAACCGAAATTGAAGCATCATGTGATAATTCTGATAAAATCTGCAAATCTAATTCATCTACTTTTGCCATTTAAAACACCTAAGCCGATCTAGATTACTGGATCTTATAAAGTTATTATTGTAAAAATTACAATAAATTATCTAAATCTTGCCTTTTTTGTATAACATTTCTGCTAACAACACTGCACCTTTTGCAGATCCCATTTTCTTGTTGTGTGAGAATAACATGTATTTGAGTCCATTATCAAATAATTCTTCTTTTTCTACTCTTCCAATTGTTGTAGTCATCCCGCCACCTACTGATCTTTCCATCCTTGGTTGAGGTCTAGTTGGATCTTCATGAAATGCATAATATTTTTCTGGCGCAGAAGGCAACCCTTCAACAGACATATTTTCATTGTATGAATTATAGAGTTCTTTAGCTTTCGAAGGATCAATTTCATCTGAAGTCTCTACAAAGACAGATTCAGTATGTCCATCTATTACAGGAACTCTGGTACACGTACAACTAATTCTAATATCTGCATCTTCAATTTTACCATCCTTGAGTTTTCCTAAGATTTTTCTTGTCTCAGTTCTAACCTTTCCTTCCTCCTTTGGAATGTATGGGAGAATGTTGTCAGTGATTCCCATTGCTGAAACTCCTGACTTTCCACCACCTGAGATTGCTTGCATTGATGTCATCATGACTTTTTTTGCACCATATTTTTCTAGTAATGGTTTTAATGTGATTGCTAAACCCGTAGTAGTACAGTTTGGAAGTGGTGCTACCCAACCTTTCCAGTTACGATTTTTCCTTTGAATTTCAAGTAATTCAGATTGTTCATCATTTATTCCTGGAATGAGAATTGGAACATCTTCTTCATATCTGTACGCAGCACTGGTTGAAATTACTGGCAAGTCTGCTGCCATTTTGGTTTCAATGTCTCTTGCTGCAACAGATTCAACTGCTGAAAAGACTAAGTCTAATTGTGATACATCAAGATCATCAATTTTTTTGACAGTCATTGATTTTATGTATTCGGGAATTTCTCCACCAACATCCCATGCTACGATTCCGCTTGCATCTTTAATTGCATCCAGATAATTCTTATCTGCTGAACGCTCAGAAGCAGCAATTTGAGTTACTTCAAACCATGGGTGATTCTCTAAAGTTTGAACGAATTCCTGTCCTACGGCACCTGTTACTCCAATAATTGCGACTCTTTTCTTTTCCATTTTATAAGACTTAATCAGTTTCAATTAATATTCTTTTTTCAGATCACCAAAAGCTACTATATCGCTTGTTCCTATTTGATACTGTGAAGATAAGTACAAGACACGCCATCACAACACATAATCCTATAGTCCACGGAGGCAGGTATTCTGTAGATAATCGAGATTCCAGCATCTTGGACTTTAGTTCAAACATTACTCCTGCTGGAATACCTACCCCTGTCAAATCTATCCTGAAAAAAAGGTTGAATATAATGGAATTTTATCCAGACTTGCATTCTAGAGATTTGATATCTAGCCTCAAAAAATATACTGGATTGTCAAATACGAACTTGATTGTTGGAAATGGTGCCATTGAGATAATCTATAATTTCTGCAGTGCATTTTTATCAAAAAAACCCATTTTGATTCCTGTACCTACATTTGAGGAATATGAAACTGCAGCAAGACTTGCTGATTGTAAAATTGTTTTTTTTAAAACAATGAATCTTTCTGAAAATCTTGATTCCTTTATTTCTAAAATTCCTATGAACGGATGTGTTTTTGTTTGCAATCCAAATAATCCTACTGGAACTATTTTATCAAAAAAGCAACTAACGAAAATTATATCATATGCTAAACGAAAATATTGTCTTGTATTTATTGATGAGTGCTTTATCGAACTAGTTCCACAATCCAATCAGTCTGTTCTAAATTTAGTAAAAAGATATGATAATCTCTTTGTATTGAGATCACTTACTAAATCATTTGGTCTAGCTGGTATTCGAGTAGGTTATGGAGGATCTTCAAAACAAATTATAGATATTTTACAAAAAATAAAAATTCCTTGGAGTGTAAATGCTTTAGCTCAAGAGGCAGGCATAATTGCCATCAAAAATAAATCTCATCTTACAAAATCAAAATCAATAATAAAAAAGGAATCTAATTTTCTTAGAAAAAAGATTTCTGATCTTCCAGGCTTTGAATGCCATGATTCGTCAACTAATTTTATTCTAATTAAGACAAGGCAAGATTCTACAAAACTTCAAAAAAAATTATTAAAATATAAAATCTTGATTCGAGATTGTAAAAACTTTCGAGGTTTGGACAATCATTACATCAGAATTGCAGTAAAGTCTCACCAAGATAATCTAAAGCTAATTCAAGCAATGGAGGCTATAGTATGAAATCTTTAATGATTCAAGGAACATCTTCAGGTGCAGGAAAGACCACATTAGTTGCAGCTTTATGTAGAATTTTTTCAGACAAAGGTTATCGTGTAGCACCGTTCAAATCTCAAAATATGTCGAATTTTGCATATATTACGCCTGAATTCGAAATTTCTCGTGCTCAAGCTATCCAGGCTATTGGAGCCAGATGTAAAATTATCTCTGATTTAAACCCCATTTTGCTTAAACCGATTGGGAATTACTATAGCCTGGTGTATCTAAATGGTAATCTTTACAAAAAAATGCATGCAAAAAATTATTATGAAAAATTTGTAAATTCTAAGGGAATAAAGATTGCATCTAAATCCCTAAAATCTTTACAGAAAAATTTTGATTTAGTAATTTTAGAAGGTGCAGGTTCACCTGCCGAAATAAATTTACAAAAATTTGATATTGCAAATATGAGAATTGCACAAAAGGCAAATGCATCTGTATTATTGGTATCAGATATTGACAAAGGAGGTTCATTTGCAAGCATTGTTGGAACAATGACGCTTATAGAAAGAAGATATCAAAAACTCGTAAAAGGTTTTGTCTTTAACAAATTTAGAGGAAATATTGATGTACTAAAACCAGGATTTCAAAAACTCAAGAATATTACAAAGATACCTGTAATAGGTACAATTCCAATGATGACATTGAATTTACCTGAAGAAGATTCTCTTAATTCTAAACCTAAATCTTTTGAATGGACCAAAAAAAATATTTCAAAAATTGATAATGAATTAAATCTTTTGGCAAAAACTGTAAAGAATAATCTAGATATAAAAACAATCGAGAAGATGATTAAATGATTGTAGAGTCTATAGTAATTGTTACATTTGCATTATTACTAGACTTTACATTTGGAGATCCTAAGAATAGATATCATCCAACTGCATGGATTGGAACTCTAATTGCAAAAATAACACTACTGGCCAAAAATCAAAATATGTATATTGAAAAACTTGGAGGAATTTTTGTAATTATAATAACTGTGGGCGTTGTTGTTGTAATACTTTCAATTTTGGATATTGGAATTTCATTAATTACTACTGACTGGGTATCCTTAATCGTTTCAGTGATATCTGGAATCATCTTGCTCAAATCAACTATTGCCATTAGAGGTATGGAACGCTATGCTCTATCTGTAGTGAATTCTTTAGAGCAAGATAATTTGAATTCTGCACGAATAAATCTAGCCATGATTGTGAAGAGAAATACCAAGAATTTGGATAAAAATCATGTTATTTCAGGTGTCCTTGAAAGTATTAGTGAAAATACTGTTGATGGAATTACTGGACCTATGTTTTATTATGCACTGTTTGGATTACCTGGAGCATTTGTGTATAGAGTAATTAGCACTGCAGATTCAATGATTGGATACAAGACTGATATTTTCAAAAATATAGGATGGTTTGGAGCAACTTGTGATACAATTTTGAATTATATTCCATCTAGACTTACAGGATTAGTAATGATAATTTCTGCTGCAATTTTACAAAAAAATTGGAGAGAATCATACAGAGT
>JAOUAE010000021.1 GCA_029861085.1 Candidatus Nitrosopumilus sp.
CTTCGATATCCTATTGCGGCCTAGATGTATCCAAATCAATGATACGATTATCAAAAAATAAACAATCTGACATGAATGATCGTGATATTTCATTTCTAAACTATGATGCAACAAACCCTGGAATTGATGAACTCTTTGACGATGATTCTATAAAGATTACAATGTGCATGTACAATACAGTTGGGGTAATAGATGTCACTAAAAGACAACAATTCTTTGATAACATGATAAGGTTGGCAGGAAAAAATGGGTTGGCGTTGATTTCTGCATTTAATGGGGATGATTTTTCTTTTGCTGCTCCAAAGATGTATGTTCCAATGGAAAAAATGATCAAACAAATTGATGGAGATTCATTTGATAGGAAAAAATTGGCATTTAAGAATAAACTTGGATATTACAGTCAATGGTTTACAAAAAATCAAATGTTAGACTTACTGCGTTCAAATGTAACACCTATTCCTATCGATGTGTCTCTGAATAAGCACGTACATACATTTGGGCATATTTTTTTAAATCGTAATGTTTTGTAGTTTTTTAATTCTTATTTGCCTGACAAATATTGCCCTTTTTCTAGCATGAATATATTTTCATTCTGACAAATACTAGAATGTTTAAGAACACCTTACAAATGAGCCTCTTTCAAAAATCATTATTAGATTAGTATGTCTCAAATTTTTGTTATTTTGTTTTAAAACAACGAGATACATGGAAAACACGCAAAATCAAGGACGTATTCCTAACATGATGTGTTTTCCAGACCAACCATTCTACGACGCAGAACAATGGTTTCTCGTTAACATGTCTACATCTAAATCCTATTTAACAATGATCCAAATTTTTACCTGATAATAATTAAAAATTTTATCTTTATGATCTTATCTGAATGTATTTCTAGTGAATTCTTTTTTTGTTTTTACACTATTTAGAAAAATACTTACTGATTTACATTTACAGTATGTAATTATTTTCAATTTTGACTATTCTGATATAAAAAAATTGATCGGTTGATCTTATTAATTTAGAATATTTTGAGTCTGATTTTCTCCAAAAATTTGTATTTTAACACTATCAATTTTTATTAAATGCAAATCTATTCAAAACAATATGGCACAATGTTGTATTTGTAAAGTTGTTTCAGGAACACTAAAAATTACTGATGGCAATCCTGCCTACAAAGGAAAACCCATTTGTAAAGAGTGTGCAGGGTATCGTAAATTGCTCAAAGAAACTAAGTAGGTTCTTCTGATTTTGTTTTGTTTTTAGCAGCCCACTCTTCATACATTTTGATTAATTCGTCAACGTCTTTTCCTTCTTCAGAATAGGTGACTATCACTCCGAATGTTCCTTTTTTATCATGGCCTCGAGCAAAGTATCCCCAAAACGAGTCAGGTAATTTTGCAAAACTGCTTGAATCGTGTGATACTCCAATTAGATTATTTCCAATTACTTCCACTACTTTTTTTGCATCATCTTGTTCAATCATGATTGGCAAGCCGCTTGATGCAATAGAGATTAAAAATATTGTCCGTCAATTCACACCTTTTCTTCTGGTCATTTTTTCCCCTGTCAATACTATACTATTCTTAAAGTTCTCCAGTTTGGCCTTCATTTCGTCCTTTTCTGATTTTGTTAATTCACGAATAATGATATCTTGAGGGTCTACAAAGTTTTCACATTTTTCACATAGCCATAATGTGATCTTTTCTGTTGTTTGAACTATGGGTAATCTCCTATCTTTGCATTGTTTGCAGAATAATGGCATGTTCTCTATTTCTCCTCTATGGGCTTAACCTTTCTGGATCTCGTGGGTATAATACCACTTCACGAACATTGTCTATTCCAATTAATGTGGTCATCAACCTATCTAATCCCATTCCCCATCCGGAATGCGGTGGCATTCCCCAATCAAATGCCTTAAGATGGTCTGTGAATTGAGTAGGATCTAGGCCTTGTTCTCTTAATCTCTCTTTTAACATATCTGGATTATGAAGTCTGGTTCCGCCTGATGATAATTCCAAAAATCCATACTGCAAATCAAATGAACGTGAAAGCGCTGCATCTTCATCTTTTTCTCTAATGTAAAATGGTTTTAGCTTCATCGGCCAGTCAATCAAAAAGAAAAACCCTGGATGATTTTTGCCTATGATCCTGAGATGTGAATCTAATAAATCATCGCCAAATTCAACTTGCTCACCTTCTTTTTTCAATTCTTCAATGCATTGAGTGTATGTCACTCGCTCAAATGGTGTTGTCGGTACCTCTATCACATGCTCTATTGTTTCTTGTTCTTTTTTACAGTTTTCTGAAATGTCCTTGTAAACTGCTAACACTAATGATTCTAAAACATTCATGACATCGTTGTAATCCATGAATGCTGCTTCAATGTCAATGCTGGTAAACTCAGTTAGATGCCGTCCAGTGTGAGAATTTTCTGCCCTGTAAAAGTTTGAAATTTCAAAGACTCTTTCTAATCCTATTGTCATTTGTTCTTTGTATAGTTGTGGACTTTGGGCAAGATATGCTGTCTTTCCAAAATAATCCAATGAAAACAAATCGGCTCCTCCTTCACTTGCACTGCCAATAATTTTTGGCGTTGTAATTTCCAAGAATTTTTTCTCAGACAGATTTTTTCTTAGTGACTGTAATACGTGATGACGTAATTTAAAAATTGAAGCCGTCTTTTGATTTCTCATATCTAGTGCACGATGATTCAATCTTGTGTCAATGTTGCTTTCCAATCTACCAATTGGATCTACTGGCAATGGGTGGACTGCTTTTCCCAATACTTCGATTTCATCAGCTTTAACCTCAAACGCAAAATCCCGAGCTTTGGTCTCTTGAACAGTTCCCTTGACACTTACTACACTTTGACGATTTATCTCGCCTAGGCTGTCATTTAGTTCCCCTTTAACTATGACCTGGGAAATTCCTGAAACATCACGTAGTGTAATGAATGACATTTTACCTAATTTTCGAAGATCTTCAATCCATCCGCCTAGTACAACTGGTTTCCCAATTAATTCTTCATTTAGTTCTGAAATATCGTGAGTTTTTACAAAAACCATGCCTATCTTTTATCCTCAAATTCTATCTCAATGTCAAGGTTTCGGGCATTTTTAACAATTTGTACAACTTTTTGAGTATCAATTGGAAACTTTGGAGTCCATTTGCCTGAAATTACGGCTTTAGTCTTTTGAACACCGCCTGGTGCCCAGACTGCATTAATTGATAGAATTTTGGTTGGAAAAAACAAGTCTTCTATGAATCGTTTATCTGTCTCATCAGCTTCCACCAACCAAATTTTTCCCTTGAATTCATCTTGTAACGTTCTATACAAGGTACGACTTTGTCTAATTGTCATAATGTCATTTTTATCCAATGATAATATGAAATTCCCGTTAAATTCCCTGCATGAATACAGTGTAAAATTATCTACTTCTTTGTTTGATTTGGAAATTTTTGCAAGATTCATTGATGCCTCAATGTCAGCTTTTGTTAATTCACCTGATTCAACCATGCTTTCACACTTTGGACATAGCACTGAATTTTTTGCATCAAAGCCACAAATTGGTAATTTCATTTGAATCGACTTTTTTATTCTGATAATGTTGTTTATATCCCTTAGTCTAACGATTTTCAGTGTTAATGAAATCTTATCTTAATATTTGATCGTAATAGTTATGTCCATGAAGCGAAGCATTAGGATCTTTTTGGCAAGTTTGAAAAGTGAAAAGACAAAAGACAATTACATCAAGGGTCTGTAACGATTCTGATGCATTTCAAAAATTGATAACCTTGATTAGTTTGTACATCTGCCAGCAAAAGAGATCCAATTGGTGGTGAAGGATTATCTGTTGACAATGCGAGAGTCTAATCACCCAAACGCCATTCCTACATTTTACTATCCAATTCAGACATTTTTGGAAATGAATGATGTGATGATCAATTTCAAAAAGATGAGACGGTTATTTACTGAACAGGTCAAAACTGCAATCGAAAGGGGTTGGACAACTGAGTAGATTTGACATGAAAGTTAAATGAATGAAGAATGTAATAATGATATGACAGAACTGTACGAAAAGGGATTCATGCTAATTCCTGAAGAATCTTTAGGACCGTGTGAAAGTTGCGGGAATGGGAAAATCATAAAGTTCTGCAGGATGTATAATGGTTACATTGGCAAGTGCACCTCATGCAATGTCAACTGGAGGGAATCATGATGACAGAATATGAAGAAAATCACAACGGCACACTTGGACAGCTAAAAGCCATTAGGGAAAAAATGAAAAAACAATTGGAAGAACATTTTCAGGAACTATCAACGAATCCTACGCCTAAAAGGAGACAGAAATTAGACTTGAAGGTGGCGATGATGCGGGAAGCACTTACTGATAATTACAAGATGATGGAGAAAGAGAGAAACAAACATGACAAAAATAAACAAAATGTGATAAAGACATAATCAATATAATCTCCCTATTTTTTTACAGAAGAATTTCAATTAGTCTATGAGCCAGTACATCTGTTATTTGGGGTGGGTATTAGAATCATGATAGTTATAATTTTACTTAAAAAAATGATCGCAGGTGAAACGAGAAATGACAAACGAATTATTTTGTATTTTGAATGCCCCTGAAGAAAAGAAGCCTAGAAAATCAGGGGTTACTTCTCGCTCAACTTTTTACGATTGGATGCTTCTTTTCTCGAAGGCACATACGACAAAATATTTTATAAATATTTCTGACAATTTCAGGAGTGATTACATTTGATTTCTGGCAACGAATGCTATCGTCATGTGTAGGATTTCTTACTGTTCTGTAGAGAATCTAAACTAGAAAAATAATGCCAATATCATGACAAGAGGAATGACGATGTCTAAGAAGTGTCCTCACTGTGATTTAACTTTCATGTATTTTCACACATTAAGAAAGACCCATCATCTATGTGGCACAGTTTGGGACCATCTTAATGTTTGTTGGTTGTGCAGAGGATGTGATGGATAATTCATGGTTGATGGATATGATTCAAAACTGTATGGTTATACTTGGATGATTGAAACGAGGATACGACAATGAAAGACGAAAGTAAGATCATTGTAGATGTTTATTCTGAAGACAAAAAATGGCTTACTACATCAGAAATTACATTAGGTGATTTTAATGGACTTGCTGAGAAAGAAATTACTGTAAAAGAATATCATATTAGATGCGGATTAGAAGAATATACAAATACATCCAAAATTCTTTCTCCGTCATTAATCAGTAATCCTGATGAACCATTACGAGGACAAATTAGACTGAAAGAGCCATACTGGAATCCAGACGCTAAAATCTATGAGGGGTGGTAAGTTTACAATGAGTGAAGGGAAGTGAAATTGAAATCAGGACAGTAGCCCATACAAAATCCCGTTTGTTTTCCTTTTGAGGTCATGACTCTCATGGGGTAGAGGTGGACTTGTCCTGTATATACACACGACCTTGTCGAAGATAAGTATGTCTATGGATTTCCACTTGGATCATCCCAAAATTTTTAAAAGTTTTTAGAAAATATTAAAAATATTACATTTTCCTTTGCAATTCTTACATGCAGGTTAATTAGTTCCTGACTTTCGATTTCATTCAAGTTAATTTCTCTAGTTACTGACTTAATTTTGTTTATAATGATCTGGCCCCTGCAGTACTCGCATACGGCCTGTCCTGAATCCTCATCAATTACGATTGAGACTCCGGAACAAAAACATTTTGAACATAATTCTTTCATGCAATATGCGTGACATCAAAGTAAATTACAAGTATTTGATTGAAATCTGGTTCGATCAAGGCCAAATTTCATAATGGTGTATACATTGTTAACAAAGTTAACAGGAAGCCTATATGCTACAAACCAAAAACTAATTCATGAAGAATACAAAAGAAGAAGAAAAAACAAACTACAGAGCAGCAGATTTCTTTGAAAGATGCGGCAAGGGTGAGCATTTGAATCATCCAAGCTTTGTAATGGATGACTGTGACTTTGAGGGAATGATTGACTGATGGCATTAGATGATGCATGTTCATCTAATTGCTGGTGCAAGAAAAAGGGTAGGTCTGATTTGAGGAATGATGATAAAAAATGATATCTTGTCATAGCTGCGGACAGGGTTTGGTACCTTTCAAGCTAAGCGTATGTATTTGTGGAATGCAAGTAGGTGACATACAATATGTAAAAAGCCCCGAAAAGTTTGCAACAAATCAATATTCAATCTTGGAAAGTCCAAAAACTGAAAAACTGGGAATTTTACAACTAGTGGATGAATAATGGAAGATAAGCCATCTTCAAGGATTTACGCAGAAACAAAAAGTCATGTCCAATTATAGAATCATGATCATATTGATTGCAATAATGTCCGTAATCATAGCATTATCCATGTTTGCAATGGTGGTGCAATCTGTCGTATACTACAATATGCCAATATGGTCCTCCATCATAATGATTGTAGTTCCCATTGTTTCATTCGTTAGCATCATGGTTTTACTTGGATACAGGTGGGAAAAAAATGATCGCAAAATACGCCAATAATTCCGCAAATATCGTCTTTTCTGGTGGACTAGGTACAACAATGAAAGTCTTAACACTGAAAAACGTTCGTATTATATCCCTTAGTGCAAAACAGAAATTCTAGTTTGGATCTGATGATATTATGACATTCCTAATTGTTCATGGATTATCTTCAAAATATTCTTCATCAAAAGGTCCAGTTTATGCCGTTGATGATGTTGATTTTGAATTGTCACATGGTGAATCCATGGGAGTTGCAGGTGAGAGTGCATGTGGAAAAAGTACATTAGGTTTATCATTAATTAGAATGCTCTCTGGTGGAACTGCACAGGGAAAGATCACATTTGAAGGAGATTCTATTTTAGATATGGATCAATCCGTATTTGATGATGAATTTAGATGGAAAAAAGTCTCTATGATATTTCAAGGCGCAATGAATTCTTTGGATCCTGTGTTCACAATTAATGAACAATTTATTGAGATTTTAAAAGAACATGGATTTGAAGGTGATTCCAAGAAAATAATTTCAGATGCGATGAATTCTGTTTATCTTGATGAACATGTCTTAAAAAAATATCCTCATGAGCTAAGCGGTGGAATGAAACAAAGAGTGATTATTGCAATGGCCTTACTTTTAAAACCAAAATTTGTAATTGCTGATGAGCCGACTACCGCATTAGATGTCTTAATTCAGGCTCAGATTGTAAATTTGCTCAAATCATTAAAAAAAGACGGTATGTCTTTTATGCTAATTACACACGATTTAGCAGTATTATCTGAAATTGCAGATAAAATTGGAATAATGTATGGGGGGCAAATGGTTGAATTTGGATCCTCAGAACAAATATACAAAAATCCAAAACATCCTTACACTCAAGGGCTTTTAGAATCAATTCCCACATTAAATGGAAATACTCCAAAATATATCAAGGGAATTCCTCCAAGTTTGCTTGACGCTCCTACTCAATGTCGATTTATAGAACGATGTCCTTTGGCAATTGAAAAGTGTAAAGAATTGCCACCTAAATTTAAAACTGAATCTGGTTATGTTAGATGCTGGTTATATAAAGACGAAAAATAATTTTATTTTGAACTAAGGAATTCTTCATCAATTTTTTTTAAATAAATTTCTTGTATGTGTGCAATTTCTCTACCTGTTGTGTTTTTACAAATCATTTTTGCGTATTGAATTAAATCTAGATTTTTTTGTGTTTTCTCAAACTCTTCAATCTTCTTAAATGATTCTTGCTCGAACTTCATTATGTTTTTAAATTCTCTGCTGATTTCTTCAGCTTTCATTTTTTTATAATCTCTGGGATTTGATTTTCTAATGTTAATCTCATCAATCAGTTTTAGAATTTCATCTGATTTTTCCATGATTTTTGTTAAAAAAATACCAAAATAAATTATTTTTGCATTTTCTTTTTATGTTCTAATATGTGCTTTAATCCGTCTGCCATGCTTAACGAATCCAAGTCAATTTCACAGTAAATGCACTTCAATTTGTCAAGAGTATTTTTTTACGATTGGCAAACAAGAGTCAATAATTCTCAGTACTTCTGATCTGATTACTTTTTTATCAATTGATATCCATACTCTGGATTTTTTAATTGCAAAAGAGATTGTTTGAACTTTTTTTCTTTCTTCCCAGACAAATTCAATTTCGCCAAGATTCTTATCAAAAAATCCTTCGAGATCTGTTTTAATTGCAATATGTGAGAATTGATACTGTGTATTTTTCTCATTTAGAAGTGGGACTAACTCTGGCCTTCTTTTATAGGCCAACAATTCTCCGCTTTCACCAATTACGCCTACAAATCTGATATATGGACTGATAGTTGCAATGTTATCGCAAATCTTTTCAAAATCTTTTTTTGACATCCTACAGAGTTCTAAAAAGATGATATTTTAATGAATTGCAGGTTTCTTTTTCTAGATTTGATTAAATAAAGCGTAAAAATGGTTTGATTTGTGGAATTTAGTGATATTTTTCCATTTGCCCCTGATGACGGATATCTGATTTTAGCCCTAGTCAATTTCTTTGGTTCCCTTGTTCCCTTTGTTCCACTGCCTGGATTTTTGTTTCTTGCTACAATGTCTGTTGGTAATCAATACGATTTGCATTTCTTGGCACTGATATCTGCAATAACAGCTACTGTCGCAAAACAAATCATATTTTTTATCAGCTTCGGAGGACGGAAAATTATGAATGCAAAAACTAGAAAAAGAATGCGCCCTTTTGAAAGACTGGTTAGAAGGTATGGCGCAGCAGCCGCATTTGTTGCTGCAGCAACGCCGATGCCTGATGATATCATATTTGTGCCCTTAGGACTAGCAAAATATAATCCAAAAAGATTTTTTGTCGCAACACTTGCAGGTAAACTTGTTCTTAGTTACGTCATAGTTTTTATTTCACATTATGTTGGATTGTCTTTCATAGAACCCTTCTTGGAAAATGTCGATGATGCAACTCCTGTATACATTGGAATTGTTGTCTTTGGAGCAATGATGACTGCAGTTATAGTATTGCTTTTAAAATTGGATTGGGAGAAAATCATGGGCAAATTTGCCCCTTGGACTTTAGATGAAAACAACAAAGATTAAATTTTTATTTTAAAATTCCATAACTTGTCTGTTGCTTCTGTTATTCCTATTCTCGGTGATGCAATAATTTTCTTTGGTTTTGTGCCTTCAGAAATATACAATTTGGAATTTTTTGTTATGTCGATACCGTAATGTTCTTTGGTAATTGCAAGGGCCTGTGTTAATTTTGCAGGTCCGTTTACAAGATTTTTTAAACTTGTATTACCTCTGTTTTCTTGCATGATTGTAATGCCTTTTTCAGGTTTGATTGCACGAATAAGTACTGCACCTGCTGCAACTTTGGGGTTTTTTGCTACAACATTAAAGCAAAAATGCATTCCATATGTAAAATAGACATAAGCAAAACCCACACTTTCGAACATGATTTTATTCCTTTCTGTAATTTTCCTAAATGCATGACTTGCTGGATCATCTTTATGTCGATATGCTTCAGTTTCTGTAATTATCCCTGATATTTCATGTCTTCCTATTTTTCTAATAATTTTTTTTCCCAGTAGATTTTTTGCAACTTTGACTGTATCTCTCGAATAAAACTCTCTAGGAAGAATAGTCAATATCTGTTTGAACTTCTTTGTTGTTTTTTAACTCTGTGATCAAATGAAATAGTTTTACAATATCGCCTTTTAGTACTTTAATTAATTCTTGATTGTAAATTGTGGCAGCTGGATGAATTGTTAGAAAATACAGTTGATCATCTTTTCGTACTAGTTTGCCTCTGAATTTTATAATCTCAGAACCTCCTAAAAGAGAATTAAATGCGGTATTTCCTAAAATACAAATAATTTTTGGTTTAATGATTGATATTTCTTTTTTTAAATATTCTTGACATGTACTTCTCTCGATTGTATTTGGAACTCTGTTTTTTGGCGGTCTACACTTTACAATATTTGTAATGTATACATCCTCTCTTGAAATTCCTGCTTCCTCAAGTGCGATTGAAAGTTTTTTCCCAGCAATTCCGATAAATGGTTCTCCATTTTCATCCTCGTTTTTCCCTGGTGCTTCCCCTACAAAGATCACATCTGATTGAAAATTTCCTTTACCTGGAACTGATTTAATTCTAGTTTTCGAAAGCTCACACTTTGTGCATTCTATGACATTTTGTCTTATGGCTTCTAATTTTTTATTCATTTTCTAAACTACGCTCTTTATTGTTGCAGTGCCCCTTATGGTTGGTCCGCCATTTCCCATAATCATTGATTGCATTGGATCTCCTTTACCACAATTGGTGATTGGCCTGACCGTAAAATCGTTTCCGCATGCATCAATTGATTCAAAGAATTCAGGAGCGGTTCCCATCACGATCACGTCTCTTAGTAAATCTGTAATCTCCCCATTCTCAATTTTTTGTGCGTATTGACATGAAATGCTCCAGTTATATCGCTTCATATCAATTGAAGGTACTTTCATGTTTGAGACTAGGTAGCCGTGTTTTACTTCTTTTATAATCTCATCTACATTCCAATCTCCGTTACCTATGCATGTGCATGCCATGCGAATTAAAGGCATAAATCGATAATTTGTTCCCCTCATGTTTCCTGTGGGGTTGGAATTGAATATTTGCGCAGTTTCTCTGCTTTGCATGTGGTTTTTTAAAACTCCCTCTTCAATGAGAGTTGTTTTTTTGGTTTCAACTCCTTCGTCATCAAAATAATACCAACCTAAGCTTTCTTTTATTGTCGGGTCATCAAATACGTTTAGATTTTCTGAACCAATTCGGTCTCCGATTTTTCCTTTCCACCATGCACCTCCGGCCCATGCCATTTCTTTTCCTAGTACTCTGTCTGCTTCTGACGGGTGTCCGAGTATTTCATGTGTTAGTAACGATACAAAATCTGGATTCATCACCACTGTTGATCTTTCTTCTTTAGCTGGTCTTGCATCAATTAATTGTGATGCTTTTGATGCAATATCTTTTGCACTATGAAAAATCTTTTCATTGTTGATGATTTGTTCTAATCCCCCTCTCCCTCCTTCGGTTATGTTTACCGACTGTGCCAATCCCACTTCGTAGGATGTTGCAATCATGTCTACTACTGTATCTGTATAATTTTGTAGGATTTCAGAACCTTCACTGTTTACAAAATACTTTGAATTTACTGTATACCATGGATTGATGATTGACTTGATTATTTTTGGCGTTTTTGAAATAATTTCATTGCATTCAAATCCAATCTTGATCAATTCGTCTAATTCTGGTTTTTTCAAGATTGGAAAATTGATTTCAGTTTTGTATGCAGCATTTGGATAAAGATCAATTACATTCTTCTCATTTTTTTTATTATACGTGGCGCTTCTAATCGAATTATCTACTGCTTCTTTAATTTGATTAAATGATTGAGGATTTGAAATTGAACAAAAACTCCATACTCCATTTTTTATTATTCTAATTCCTATTCCTTTATCATTATTCGTTCTAATATGATCAATCTGATTGTTTTCTATTAGCACTGATTTTTTCTCTTGCTGCTCTGCTCTTGCATCACAGTATTGGACTCCTGACTTTTTTGCATAATTTACTGCTTTATCTGCCAGATCTTGTAAATTTGAATCCATACCCTATGAAATTTTGAGTGGTTCGTAAATCTTCTGTTGTTTAGTGATTTGAAATTGCAGGCATGGTAAAGTAGTATTCATCTTCAAAATCATAGTCTGTCATACCTTTTTTACGTAAAAATTCAAAATATTCAGTACAATTTTCATAAAACTCTTTATTTTTTAGATGTTCTTTTTCCATGTTTTGTGTGTCGACATCTACATTTTTTCAAGAGAGTGAGGGATTTTAGTTCTAAAAGTTTGTTTTCTTTAAGCAGAATTTTGTACATATTTTACCCGCTCTGGTGTTTCTTTTGGATTGTATAAGAGAAGATGATTTTTTGATTTTGAATGCTATTGTGATTTTCATTGTGAGGAATCTTATGAAATGCCAGATTGACAAATTTAAGAAAGCAATTTAGGGTATTAGATTACTCAAAAATTGATTTAAAATTTGTCAAAAATTGTAGCTGATACAAGCGTTATCATTAATGGTAAGCTAGTGTCTCAAATAGAATCTGGATCGATAAGGAATTTTGAAATTATTATTCCTCAATCTGTTTTTGATGAATTACAATCACAAGCTTCAAAGAAAAAAGAGCAAGGATTCATTGGTTTAGAGAAAATTAGAAATCTCAAATCACTATCTGACAGTTATGGGCTGAATGTGATTGTTTCTGGCTCACACCCTTCATCTGATGACGTTAAGCTTGCAGGCAGTGGGAGAATAGATTCTTTGATTGTAGACATGGCTAAGCAAAACGATGCAATTCTTTATACTTCTGATCGTGTACAATATTTGGTAGCCCGAGCTGAAGGTGTTGATGCAGTATTCCTTAAATCTGAAATTAAAAACGAATCCTTGGAGTTTCTTAAATTTTTTGATTCTGAAACTATGAGCATACATCTAAAAGAAAATCAATATCCTTTGGCAAAAAAGGGTAAACCTGGAGCATTTTCACTGGCAAAGATTGGCGATGATCTTCTCACTAAGGATTATCTGGAAATGATCTCATCGCAAATATTGGAGATTGTAAATATTTCAGATTCTAGTACACTGGAAATATCTAAAACTGGGGCATCAGTAGTTCAACACGATGATTATAGGATAGCTATCACATCTCCTCCATTCTCTGAATCTTTTGAGATTACAATTGTTCATCCGATTGTAAAGCTATCACTTGATGATTATACTATCTCAGAAAAACTGATGGAACGTTTCTCCGATAGTGCGGAAGGTATTGTAATTTCTGGCGCTCCTGGTTCTGGAAAGAGTACTCTTGCATCTGGCCTGGCCAATTTTTATCATAATAAAGGAAAAATTGTCAAAACGTTTGAATCTCCACGAGATTTACAAGTTGATCCCGGGGTAACTCAATACAGTAAATTAGACGGAAGCTTCGACAACACAGCTGATATTCTATTGCTTGTAAGACCTGATTACACAATTTTTGATGAAGTAAGACGAAGGGAGGATTTTAGTACTTTTGCTGATTTACGGTTAACCGGGGTTGGAATGGTTGGGGTGGTTCATGCAAATTCTCCTCTGGATGCAATCCAGCGTTTTATAGGGAAAATTGAACTTGGCATAATTCCGAATATTTTGGATACTGTGGTCTTTGTAAGAGATGGTGGAATTCAAAAAGTATATGATTTGGAATTAAAAGTCAAAGTGCCTACCGGAATGACTGAGTCTGATCTTGCAAGACCTGTTATTGAAATCAGAAATTTTGAAAACAATGTTTTAGAGCATGAGATCTACACGTTTGGAGAGGAGAATGTAATTGTTCCAGTTGGAAAAAAAGTGGACAAGGTTGGTATTGAGAAACTTGCTGAAGACAAGATCAGAGAAACTTTCAAACGATATGACCCTAAGGTGGAGGTTGAAATTTTATCCGATGACCGAGCAAAAGTACTGGTAGATGAACGGTATATTGCATCCATAATAGGAAAAGGCGGTTCAAACATTAGTGAAATTGAAAAACATCTCAAAGTGCACATTGATGTAGTCCAAAAAAATACTGATGAATTACCATCCATATCTGACGACATTCCGTTTACTTTTTCAGAATCAAAAACTGCTTTACTTCTAATAGTAAATAGGGATTACACTTCAATGCATGCTGATATTCATGTCAATGGAAAATTTATTTCGTCTGTTCGCATTGGTAAAAAAGGACAAATCAAAATTCCCAAACGCTCAGACGTTGCAAGAAATCTTATGAATCTTTCATCTTCGCAAAACGACATTCAGATATTTCTTAAAGATTTTTAAAATCATCGATGATCTTCGGGTTTGATTTGAGAAAGGTGATGAATTTTCTCAACTGTTTAATTGTTTTTGGATTCAGATGATGCTCTATTCCTTCTGTATCTTGGTTTGCAGTGTCAACACCTACTCCCAAAATCTCAAAAAATTCTAGTAAAATTCCGTGTTTTTGTCTAATCCCGTCTGCTATTTCTTTTCCTTTGCTTGTAAGATTGATCCCATGGTATTTTTCATATTCCAAAAATCCATTTTCGTCTAATCTTTGAAGCATCTTGGTGACACTGGGTGCGCTTACATTCATGTATCTTGAAATATCCAGTGTTGTAGCATACCCTTTTAATTCTACCAACTCTGCAATTATTTCTAAATAATCCTCCTTTCGTGTACTTGAGTGAGTCCTTTCTAATTGATGAGCTGCTTTGATGGAATCTAGCCTTTTAGAATTTTTGATTTTCATGCTATCTTTGTTACTGAATTAAATCCCGTATAATTGGGTGTCTTTTCAGTTGATTTTAGCTACTCTTTGTTGACTTGAAAGTGACCGTTGTTGATCTTTGTTTGTTATCTAATTTCTTCTAAATTAACAATGAAATGGTTGATCCCCTAAAGGAA
>JAOUAE010000110.1 GCA_029861085.1 Candidatus Nitrosopumilus sp.
ACTACCTAGACAAATTGTTGTAGGTGAAAAGAACATTGATGACTTTGCAGAATTTCTTCATAATCTAACTAAACCAAAGAAAGTGTCATTAATTTCAGGAATTCATGTAAAAAGAATTCTTAAACAAGAAATTGAAAAATCATTAAAAAATAAAAAAATTAAATTTGTTTGGCATACATCAAAAGATAATCAGTTTAGCAATCTAAAGAAAATTCAGATTGATGTGAAAAAAGATCATAGTGACATAATAGCAGGAATTGGAGGAGGTCGCTCTGTAGACACTGCAAAAATGGTTGCTTTTAATTTAGATATTCCATTTGTTAGCGTACCCACAGCTGCATCACATGATGGAATTGCCAGTCCATTCGTTTCAATAAAAAGTGAGAAACCCCATTCAATTGTTGCTACTGCTCCTTTGGGTGTTTTTGTAGATATTGACATTATTAAAAAAGCACCGACTAGGTTACTTGCAAGTGGATGTGGAGATTTGGTAGCAAACATCAGTGCCGTGAAAGATTGGAAATTAGGACGAGATAAAATGGGTGAGTATTACGGAAGATATTCTGCAAATTTGGCAATTATGAGTGCAGAAATAGTTATGGAAAAATCAAGTCAATATGCTAAGAAGGGATTGGATGTAAGAGTGATTGTTGAAGCTCTAATTAGTGCAGGAGTTGCGTCATGTATTGCTGGAAGTAGTAGACCATGTTCGGGTGCCGAACATCTTTTTTCTCATGCATTAGATAGAATTGCACCTGGGAAGGGATTGCACGGAGAAAAATGTGGTTTAGGTGCTATTATGATTACAAAACTTCAAGGGAAGGATTGGAAGAAAATAGTAAAAACATTGAAGGATATAGGAGCACCAACTACTGCAAAACAAATTGGGTTAAAAGAAGATCAAATTATTGAAGCATTAATGATTGCACAGGATTTGAGACCTGAAAGGTATACCATCTTAAAAGAAATAGAGATGACCGAAAGAAGGGCAAGAAATCTTGCAAAGAGTACTAAAGTGATTTAGGCAGTTTTCTGCTCTGATAATTTTTCTTTTGTTTCAGGTTTCTTTTCCTGAGTTTGTTTGTTGATATGTGACTCAACAAAATTTAATTTACTCAAAGTTGGAACAAATTTGAAAACATCTAATTGAATAAAGTGTTTCATAATTTGTAAACCGTCAGCACGTAAAATTTCTTCAGGAATTACAACACTTACTTCATTATCCTTTAAGTCAAATTCTATTTTATTGTCTTCTATAGGAAGTCTACTTTTAAGAATCCCATCAACTTTGTCAGTTGGAGAATCAAGTGATTTGATTACATTTACATCAAACAGAATATGTTTTCCTGCATATCTGTGATTGTAATCTATTTGTACTCTACCAGAACCGATATATCGAATAATTCCTCTTTTACCATCAATTTCAATAGAATCACCCACTGTAACTTTCTCTGCATCTTCGCCTAATTTTCTAATAGGAATCATTCTAACTTTTTTAGAATCCCTTTCACCAAAACCTTTGTCAGGTGTTACTTCAACTGTGAGTTTATCTCCAACAGCTGTTTTTGCAAGTGCCTCATCCAACCCTTTGAGAACAGGGTAAGAAACTTCTCCTATGGAAACTAGTTTTGGTTGATATTTGACATTTGATTCGTGAATAGAATGTTTTTTTGCATCTTCTTCAATAGTGGTATCAAAAATTTCTTCAGTATCTTTTACCTTTGCAGTATAATCAACTAGAATTAATGAGCCTTTATCAAAAGTCAATGTGATCGGTTTCGAATTTCCTTATATTAAGTTAAACTTTGTCAAAGTCTACAGTTTAGATCAGATAGATTGAAAGTGGCTATTGTGTTAAAATTCAATTCAACAGTTATTTAGAGAGACTTTAATTTTTCTTCTGCAGTTTTTAGTCCTGCTTGGGCATCAACATCAAATCCCATCATAGCTAATGTAGATGAAATTGCAGATACAGTTCTCATTACATGGTACGGACTAACTTCACCCATACATCCAACTCTGAATACTTTACCTTTAAGATTACCAAAGCCACCAGCAACTAACACCTTGAATTTATCAGCTAGTGTAGTTCTGAAAGTTTTGTCTTCAAGTCCATCCAAATAATTTAATGCTATAATTGATATTGAACGATCTTCTTCTTTTGCAAACGGAGATAGACCCATTGCACTTAATCCAGAGTATAACGCATCTGAACAGACTTTATGGCGTTTAAAGACATTTTGTAATCCTTCTTCTAACATTATAGCTAATGCTTCTCTGTATGCATAAAGTAACGGTAATGCAGGTGTGAAGGGAGTGTGTTTTTCTTCATCATAAAATTTGAAATATCTTGCTAAATTGAAATACATTGTAGCTGGTGGATTTTCAATCATGTATTTTTTGGCTTTAGCACTAACAGATATTGGTGAAATTCCTGGAGGAGCAGCTATTGCTTTTTGTGCACCAGTCATACACACATCAATATTCCATTTATCTACTGGAAGCGGAGCACCGCCAAGTAGAGAAACAGAATCTACAACGTAAAATGCATCATTTCTAGACGTCAAGTCAGATACTTTATCAAGATAATTTACCATTGTTCCTGTTGAAGTTTCATTATGAACAACATAGAATGCTTTAACGTCTTTGTTATTATCAAATGCTTCTTTAACTTGATCAAAAGTTGCATTTTGTCCTGGTGGGGTTTCAAGTTTTACAACATTGCCTCCTTGACCTTCAATTAATTGTGCTAATCGTCTACTAAATTCCCCATTTACAGGAATGATAATTTTATCGCCTTTTTTAACTAAATTTACAACACCTGCTTCAACTGCACCAGTTCCTGATGCAGATAATGCTACAATGTCATTTTGTGTTTCAAACACTTGCTGAGTTTTATCAACGACATCAGTATACAATTCTACAAAATCATCGCTTCTGTGATTGATAATAGGTGCAAGCATGGCTCTCATTACTCTATTAGGCACATTCGTTGGACCTGGGAGCATTGAAAGATATTCCATGTGTTATCTATGTCAGTGTAATTTGGGGTTTATTTATAATTAGAGATTTTTCAAATGCTCTTTAGCACTAGTGTTTTTTAAAAAATTTCTAGTACCTTGAGGTACGAGATTATCCCATTTTTGATCGCTAATTATTAAATCTCTAATATTGGTTCCAGATAATACATTTCTATTTAAAAATGGAATAGCAATAACTTGAACACTTCTTTTAGAATACAGATGTTTTGTTAATTCATCATTTGAAAAAACGATATCAAATTTTGGAACAATAGTATCTATTTTTTCAATCCATTTAACATGATTATCTAAATCTGGGATAAAATAAATTGAAATTTTCTCTTTCATTGTATTATCAATGGAAGATAGAATCATTTGTTTTCGTTCCTCAGCTGAGAATGGATTGTTTTTTTGCACAGGTTTATTTGAACTGCCTAGACCTACCCATAATTTATCAACTTTTGATAATGCAAATTGTAATGCTTCAAGATGACCCAAGTGAAAAGGTTGGAATCTTCCTATCAACAAACCATTCATGTAAATTATAAAAAATTTCTTTTTAAAAAACTATCATAAAGAGTAGTATCTAGAGAGAAATGTGGATTTTTTAAAGATTAACGGTAGTTATGGTGAAGGAGGAGGACAAATTATTCGTTCAGCGGTTACACTTTCATGCATTACAAAACAGCCAATTCATTTAGAAAATATAAGAAAAAACAGAAAAATTCCGGGATTAAGACCTCAACACCTTACAGCAATAACTATTCTTCAAAAGATAACAAATGCCAAAGTTATAGGAGCAAAAATAGGATCAACTGAATTAAAATTCATTCCAGGTAATATTGAAAGTGTGGATTTAGTTGAAGATATTGGAACAGCTGGAAGTATTCCTTTAATTTTACAAGCCTTGATTCCCGTAATTGCCATGTCTCAAAAAAAACTTGACTTGACAATTAAAGGCGGTACAGATGTTCTTTGGAGTCCTTCTATTGATTATATTCAACATGTGTTAGGAGAAGTATATTCAAGAATGGGAATCAAGTTTTCTCTTGGATTAAGTAAACGTGGTTATTATCCTAAAGGAGACGGACATGTTCAATTACAAGTACATCCGCATAATATAAAATCAATATTATTTTCAAAAAGAAAAACAAGTGATGTAAAATTAATTTGTTCATTTTCAAAACTATCAATTGAGAAAATTAAAAAAGGAATTAAAGAAATTGAAAAGGAATTGACTGATGCAAACTTTATTGTGGATACTGAAATTAAGAACGAAGAAGCAACGAATTCGGGTGCATCCGTGTTGATTTACAGCATTGATGAAAATTCAATAATTGGAATTGATGGATTATTTGATAAAAAAAGACAGAAATTTGATTTAGATGTTGAGAAATTTATTAAAAGTTCTTCAATAGATGAGAATTTAGCAGACATGCTGGTAGTTCCTGCAAGTCTAGGTAATGGAAAAACAATATTTCAGGTCAGAGAGATTTCAAAACATTTAGAGACAAATTTGTTTGTAACATCAAAAATTACAGGTTGCAAATATGGAATTGGAAAAACAAGTAACGGATTTGAGGTGATTATTGAGGGGATTTCAAACCCCAGCATCAAGTAATGCTGCAAAAAATAAAATTGCTATTGATAAAACCACTGTAATTTCTCCAAGAATAATAATTTTTTTTCTTAATTTTTGAATTTCAATTTCTGGCATTTGGTTTGACATGATTTTCTCTTCAACATCTTTACGAATCACTCTCACGTGAATTGCATATATGATAATTAGTGCGATTACAAGAATTATCTTAATGATTAAAAATGTTCCATAACTCGTTGCAACAAGTAAATCAGGTTTACTAAGC
>JAOUAE010000112.1 GCA_029861085.1 Candidatus Nitrosopumilus sp.
GGAGTCATCCGAGATATTTTATCTGCGGGAACAAGACCGGTTGCAATTTTTGACGGGTTGAGATTTGGAGATATTGAAAAAGATCCGCAAGCTAGGTGGCTTTTCAAAAATGCAGTAACCGGAATTGCTGATTATGGTAATTGTTTAGGCATTCCGACTATCGGCGGCGAAGTTGAGTTTGATGAATGTTATCAAAATTATGCTCTAGTTGATGTTGCAGCATTAGGATTTGGAAAAAAAGAAAATTTGATAAAAAACCATGCCAAAAAAGGCGATTTGGTTGTATTGATGGGGGGTTCTACTGGGAGGGATGGAATTGGCGGTTCTCAGTTTGCATCTGATTCATTAGAATCAGAAGACCGTTCTGCAGTTCAAATTCCTGATCCTTTCATTGAAAAATTGATTATTGAAGCTGTTTTGGAGGCTAGAAATGACAAACTAATTCACGCCATGAAAGATCTTGGAGGTGGTGGATTGTCTTGTGCAATTTCAGAAACTGCAGATGCCTTGGAAATCGGAATCGAAATGGATGTTGACAAAGTTCACACTCGTGAATCCGATATGAATCCTGAAGAAATCATGATCTCAGAATCTCAAGAAAGAATGTTGATTATTACAAGTGAAGACAAGCTAAAAAAGATAGAAAAAATCTGTAAAAAATTCAGTATCGGATGCTCTGTAATTGGTCATGTGAAATTTGATAACCAAATGCATATTAAAAAAAGCAAAAAAACAGTTGCTAATCTCCCGACTGATGTTGTAGCAAATGCAACTTTGCTTGATTTGCCTTCAACAAAACCCGCATACTTGAAAACAATTGAAACTGAAAAGAAATTCAAATCAATATCTGATTATTCTAAAATTTTGATAAAGCTACTTGCTTCGCCAAACATTGCAAGCAGGATTTGGGTTTATGGACAGTATGATCATGAGGTCGGAATTCGAACTGTTGTAAAACCTGGGGGCGACGCATCTGTTTTACGATTAGATAATGGGCGATACCTTTCTGCCAAAATTGATGGTAATCCTAAACAATGTTACATTAATCCTCGTGAGGGGGCAATTGGTTGTTTTGAAGAGGCATGTAGGAATGTTGTTTGTACTGGGGCAAAACCAATTGGCATGCTTGATCATCTTCAATTTGGAAATCCTAATGACCCTGAAATATTCTGGACCTTTTTAGAATCACTAAAGGGATTGACTGATTTTGCTCAATATTTTGAAATTCCATGTGTGGGAGGCAAGGTTAGTTTGTACAATGAAACTCCTGCAGGCCCAATAAAACCAACTCCCGTCATTGGAGTTCTGGGGTTAATTGACAAACAACCATCTATTCCTCAAAAAATTTCACAAGATGACTGTCTTATCATTGTTGGCGATACAAAAGATGAGTTGGGTGGTTCTGAATTCTTTGAATATGTTCATAAATTTGTGGGTGGTAAATGCCCTGCTGTTAACTTTGAGAATTCCAAAAAGAATATGAAGTCTGTTTTAAATATAATTAAAAATAATCTTGCTAAATCTGTTCATGATTGCTCAAAGGGCGGATTGGTAATTGCAGTATCTGAATTATGCATGACAAATCAAGTAGGCTGCAAAGTTTCATTGGAAAAAGTACCTGGTGAGAAATTGGCCGTTGATAGAATCTTATTTTCTGAGAGTCATTCTCGATATCTTTTGGTATTTGAAAAGAAACATCTCAAACAAGCTGAAAGCCTTCTCAAAAAGGACAATGTTTCATTTAAACAAATTGGTCAGTTTGGTGGGGATAAAATTCAATTTACAAATGGGGCACAACCTGTCATAAATTTGAGAGTTGACAAGGCACAAAAAACCTGGTCAAACTCGTTAAGGAATTTGGTGCTTAACGGTTAAGGTAATCCTTCAGATGACACTGGATTGATGATGGATGGATTTCTAAACTAGGTTAAACAAAACTTCACAAAACAACAGAATCCGATAATCAAATATTCTTTAACCTCAAAAAAAGCACGTGGATAAATTAGATGTGGAAATTTTATGGACCTTAAAACAATCAACATCACATGCTTTGAGAATTCCAGACATGATTAAGAACAATAAAAGATTGACAATCAACGATGAACTAAAAGAAAAACTTCGATTTTTACAAGAGCATGAGATGATTGAAATTCAGGGCAAATCGGGTGATAACGCTGGTTACACAATTAAGAAAAAAGGTAGTGATTTAATCTGGAACGGGGAAATACATGAGCAGATTTTTAATTTGATTAAACTGGTTGATCCTGAAATGTATACTAGTAATGAAATACGGCGAATCACCAACAAATCACTAATGGAGTCTGTGAGGGGAATCGAATATTTGAGAAAGGAGCGCAAGCTCATTGACGGGCACTCTAAGGGCTTCAAGTTATACTTCATCCTATCTGAAAAAGGAAAATTGTATAATTATGAAACAAGTTCCTAAACAATGTTTCACATGAAACCAAAATTGTCAAAATCATTATTTGGCATCAGAGGAAATTTCCAATATGAAAAGAACATTCTCACCGATTTGTTTAAACCGGAATCACGTCTCTTTTTAAACAACAAACCAACTGTGATTAAAAATAAATCTGTTACGCAATAAGTCTAGGGAAAACTCAACAAAACCAACAATACTATTTCATGATAACTGCAAATACATGTTATTGCATAATGTATTTTCAAATTCCTACTCTGACAAACTTTCAGTATTGTCTTGGTCTACGTCATAGGAAGAACATTGCCTAAACCCAATACTGCAAAAAATTAGATGTGTTTTCAACACAAGTCTATTTTTCTGTTTGCTAACATAATTATGAATTGATTTGAGGTGTTTTTGTTTATATGCCAACTGAGTGATTTGTATGGATAAATTATTTGTAAATATTTTAAAGAAAATTGTGTATGATAATTTATGGAAAGCCAATCAATGGAATTAAGGGATACATGGGTTGTGTGGGCGTTTTTTGAAAAATGAGTAACTAATTACTTTTTAGTAATGCTTACGTAATTAAGTCATGTATGATGGAAAATGTCCGTTCTTTAAATTGCTAGACGGTGTATTTTGTAAATACATTTCAGACAATTATTCCAACTGTGACAAAAAAGACTAAAATTTTTGTCACATACAAGGTTTTTGTGAACAAATCATAGTGTAATATTATTTGTTAATTTAATTATTGATAAAGCAAATTTGAGATTCTATCATGCACAATAACTTGAATCATTTTGACCTCAACAATACTGAGAAGATTATCATGACCTGAAATTTGTCCGGATGTTGTCAGTACACTAATATTTTTTCAAGTCTATGATCTGAACAATTAACTTTTATCAGGATATCGTTCAGTGACGATACATGAGTCATAATTTTAAACCTGATGAAATTGCAAACTTGGAAGAAAAATCTAAAAAGATACTGCAAGATCACAACATACGTTTTCTTGGAATTGTTGACAGTATGGGCAGACAGATTGCAGGAGGATACAAAGAAGGACTTGTACGATTAGTTGATGATGAAGAACACAAGATGTGTATACAGCATGTGTTGGGGTTTGTTCTTACAAAAGATCTTGATGAATCATTGGGCGAAGTTGATTATCTGATATCCAAAAGGAAAAAAGTTTGCATGATCACCATACCTCTGCAGAAATATGTCCTTTTGATGTCAGTTGAGCGAAATGCAGATGTCGAAAGAATTGTGGAAAAAACCGTAAAATTATTTGAGAATATTTTGATTGACTAAGTGTACTCTGTAAATATAAGAAATTTTTCAAAAAATTAGAATTCTGGAAAAAGAAATCAAATATGAAATCAAAATTGAGCATTTTCAGATTGCCTGAAAAAAGATCCATGATAAAGGCATGAAATGATTCATGAATGTACAATTAACATTAAAATCTGATCGCTTGGATTGATTAGCGTTTTTATTGTTAGAAATAATACACAATTCGTTGATTACTGGCTTTTCAGTATCTGGTTTGCGACTAATAATCCACGTACGTTTAAGGGGCGAGCATAGAATTGGTTAAGGAAAACTGTGGCGTTGTGGGAATTTACAGTCTTAGTGGAACTAATGTCGTTCCAATGGTAATTGATGCATTAAGGGCACTTCAACATCGAGGTCAAGAGGCATGGGGGCTTGCAATCCCAAATAAACCTCCCCTTAAGAAATTGGGACTGGTTTCATCTGCATCTTCTGAATTTAAAAAAATTTCCGAGGAATATGCCTCGCCTGCAGTGATTGGACATGTACGTTATTCCACCATGGGTAAAAGTACGTTGGAAAATGCACAGCCACTCAAAGTGAAGGATCTCTGTATTGCTCATAACGGAACTATTGCAAATGTCCAAGAATTATCAAATCTGGTTGGAGGCTGTTCGTTTACTCCACAAAATGCCAGTGACACACTTGTTGCAGCACAAAGACTGGTTTCGCTAATCTCTGAGAATGGCCAGATGGGAAAAGCACTCTCAATTCTCAAAAATGAAATGGTTGGCTCTTACTGCTTCACGTTTATCTCTGATGATGATTCTGTTTATGCTGCACGTGATCCAAAAGGATTCCGTCCGATGGTTTTAGGACATAAAAAATCCGATGATACCTATATCGTTGCATCTGAGTCATCGGCAATATCTGCAGTAGGAGCTCAACTACAACGAAATGTAAATCCAGGCGAATTAATCAAACTAAGTAAAAACGGATTGGAGACTGAAATGTTCTCTGATGATCCTGCCCGTGCACATTGTTCTTTTGAGTTTACCTACTTTGCTCATCCATCAAGCAATATGGAAGGAACCAACATCTATGTTGCAAGAAAAAATATTGGCAGATTTTTGGCAAAGAAATTTCCAATCAAAGATGC
>JAOUAE010000111.1 GCA_029861085.1 Candidatus Nitrosopumilus sp.
AAGAATCTTTGATTGCAGACACTGAAGTTGAAGCAAATCCTGAAAATTTCTTTGATAGAGTAATTGAAATAAATCTATCAACATTGGAGCCACATATCGTCGGACCTCATACTCCTGATTTGGCACGCACCATCTCTAAATTATCAGATGATGTAAAATCAAAAGATTACACTGATCCGATTTCTGTTGCATTAATTGGTAGTTGTACAAACTCTTCCTATGAGGACATGTCAAGAGCTGCAAGCTTGGCTGAACAGGCAAAATCAAAGGGAATCAAGGCAAAAATCCCATTACTGGTAACTCCAGGATCTGAGCAAATTCGAGGGACTATCGAAAGAGATGGACAAATGGATTCTCTTAAAGACATTGGCGCAACCGTTTTGGCAAATGCCTGCGGGCCTTGCATTGGTCAATGGAACAGACCCGAACTAGAAAAGGATCAACAAAATACCATTGTTACGACATTTAACAGAAATTTTCCCGGACGAAATGACGGACGCAGAAATACCCTGAACTTCATTGGCAGTCCTGAAATGATAATTGCATTAGCATTGGGCGGACGACTCTCCTTTAATCCGTTGAAAGATGAATTGACTGCATCTGATGGAACAAAGTTCAAGCTTGAGCCGCCAAAACCTGCACCTGAAGTTCCTGAAGATGGATTTGTGATACCTGAGGGAACTTTTGTCGCCCCGCCTGAAAATTCTGATAATGTCGAAGTCATAATTGATTCTAACAGTAAGAGACTACAACGTTTGGAACCCTTTTCAAAATGGGACGGCAAAGACTTTGAAGAAATTCCAATCATGGTAAAGGCCAAGGGCAAGTGCACGACTGATCATATATCACCTGCTGGTACATGGCTTTCATTGCGAGGTCACTTGGATAATCTCAGTGATAACATGCTTTTGGGAGCAGTCAATGCATTTAATGATCAAGTAGGTCAGGGCAAGAATGTTCTTAACGATAAATTAGAATCATTCTCAAGCATTGCAAGGCAATACAAAGAAAAACAAATGAGATGGGTGATTATTGGCGACAATAATTATGGTGAAGGCAGTAGTAGAGAACACGCCGCCATGACTCCTAGATATCTGGGATGCGCAGCAGTCATTACAAAAAGTCTGGCAAGAATCCATGAAACCAATTTGAAAAAACAAGGTGTTCTTGCATTGACATTTGGCAACCCTGATGACTATGAAAAAATTCTTGAAGATGACAAAATAAGCTTAATTGATTTAGATGGATTGGAACCAGGCAAACAGGTGAAATGTATTATTTCACATATCGATGGAAACAAGGATGAAATTTTGTTAAACCATTCTTACAATAAATCTCAAATTGAATGGTTCAAAGCTGGATCTGCACTCAATGTTTTGAGAAACAAATAGTAGAATTTTTTTAAATGTGGAGCCCTAGTCCAATTTGAAAAATTCTTTAATGAGTCAATGCGGCTAATTGCATACACTTGCAGATATGATGATATGTTATATTATGAAACTGAAATTCTGATTCACTGTGTGAATGTGATGTTTCAATAGTGATGCTTTTAGACGTGAAATACAAATGTTGTAATTGTAATGAAAATGTCAACTAAAGAGGAGATCATAAGTGATTTTGTAGCCGTGATTGATCAGATTGACAAGAAACCATCTGATGAAATTGAGTCAGACCTTCAAAAAATAGTCTATAGAGTCAGGCCTTATGTTCACAAGGTTACCTGACTATTTTGTTTCTGCGTTTTACATTTTTTGTCTTTTAAGATAATCTGTGTTTGTGAAAACAATAATTTCCCCCACAGGACCTGTCTTGGAAACAAATGAGAATAACATATCCTTAATACAGTATCAACATACCTGGTAATGTCATCAAAAAATTATATTGGATTTGCTAAAGTCAAATTACTTTGAATGTAAACAACAAGAAAAAAAATATTTTTGGAGCTTAAGATCAAAAACCAGCGCTAGTATCTTGATGACAGCCCCAATTGCAGACAGGTTATCAATTTTTACAAAATTAGAATATGGATACTAGGTAATTTTACAATCATTACCTTGATGATTGTCTGTTGTCTTTTGGTTAGTGATGATTCATACGGTAATGTTATATCTGCAAATACAATACCAGATCATTGCAAACTATAACTATCTGGAAATGTTATAGATGCGATCTAATCTTCAATAAAGAACAAACAGCTGTAACACATCATGATATATTCAAACATCCTGTAAAAAAACCGAGACTTGCATACAAAAATAATTCTTTCTTTGTTTTTCCCTTTTAAAAAAATCATGAAAGTAGAAGAACTGGAGATATAAATTCAGAATAAGTACTTGACAAATGATAGGATAAAGTAGTAATGTTTAACCGTTTTTCGGCCAATTATGGAAATAGGAACACAAAATGACACATATTTCAATACAAAACAAAACACTGGTTGTTTTTGCAGTGTCTTCAGCTATACTTTTTGCAGGTAATGCAGGCGATGTATTTGCAATCGAGCAATCAGTTGTGAACAACTCAAAAATAATAACAAATGGTGACTTGTATGTCGAATCAAAAACTCCAATTCAGATTCCCTTTAGCGTAACTGCTACAGACGGTTTTAACAATCCAATTCCAGTGGAATGTGACAAGACGTCAAAAACAATGTTCACGACAGGAAAAACAATAGTGAGATGCATGGCAGTTGATTCATTTGGAAATGAAATAAGAGATTCTTTTGTAATTACAGTAGGCTATGAGATAGTACAGATTCCAGATTGGTTAAAACAGATAACGCAATTTTGGACATCTGGTAACATACCAAATACCCAATATTTTCAAACATTGAGTTTTCTACTGGATGAACAAATAATCCATGTGCCTTATACCAAGACCCCCAAAAGCAATGGGAATTATGAGATACCAGCTTGGATAAAGACCAATGCTGAAAAATGGGTCAATGGGGATCTATCTGATGATGAATTTTCTATTGGAATGCAATGGATGTTGGATCGAAAAATAATTTGAAGTTTGATTATTGTCAGCTTGATATTCTATATGTAGACTGATTTACGGCATGTGTATGGTGTTTCGAATTTGATATCACAGATGAGACATCAATAAGGCAGAGGATTTGATTAGATGTAGATTAAGCATCTGTTAGAATGCTGTCTTCATCATCTGTCAATTAATCCTTGAATTGTAAAGTGGCTTATTGTAAATCTCAGATGATTCTCCAATTTATTTTATCACAGTTTCAGGTTTGGTTGTCAAATGTACAATGTATGTACGATAATACTATGTGAACTCGATAGGAACGTGGGGCCGACCGGAATTGAACCGGCGACCTACGGGTCACTACAGCTCCAAACTTACATCATCCGTGAGTCAGTTTAGCTTAGTTAACCTTTGGAGCCCTTAGCGGTGATCTTTTTCGTAGACACTGTCGCCCTACCAGGCTAGGCTACGACCCCACAGACATGAATGAAATGGACTTGAATTTTAAGTTATTTTTAACCAAGATTTATTTGCAATAATCGTCAATTTGTAATTGTCAATCAATTATGATAAAGCCAATTTACTTAGTACTAGGTGCCATTCCAATAATTGCTGCCCTTTTACTTGCCACTCCATTATTGCTAAAAAATGAAATTCCGACAACTGCGGCAAACTATACTGACAATATTGAAATCGAATACACCAAACATCAGCTAAAAAAAATCTCCTATGGCGTCACAGAACGTGTTGGAGCACAAAAAACAGAAATCCTTTACATCAAAAATGATGGTGACATAAAATATTCTGTCACTGATCAAGGGTATCTGAAACCTGACGTTCGTTCAAAGTTAGATGAGGCCAAGCTTAACAAGATAAAAGCGCTGATAAAGGAAACCGGCTTCATCGCAATACCGTCTGAATCTTTTAAAATTATGGATAATGCAACTGAGTATCAAAAGTCAAATGTCAAAATTACCCTTAACGGACACGTCAATCAAATTCATTGGCCACAACAAAATGTCACCGAAGATTTTATTCCACCAATAATTACAATGGTTGAAACCGAACTTGATATGATAATATCTGAGTTTGGTGAATAGATACAAATAGTGATGGGGAAAAATTAGAACATGATTTCATTGGCTGGTGAACTAGAAGACGCCAAGGGAATAGTTGCTGATAAAATAAACTCAATTGATACTTTGCGCGGTTCATCTACTGTCAAACGCGGTTTTGCCCACATGCTAAAAAATGGAGTTGTAATGGATGTTACCACCGTAGAGCAAGCTCAGATTGCAGAAGAAGCTGGCGCAGTTTCTGTCATGGTCTTAGACAAGCTTCCATCTGAGGTTAGAAAGGCAGGTGGAGTGGCACGGACTGCAAGTATTAGAATTATTGAAGACATTATGGATGCTGTAACGATTCCGGTAATGGCCAAGTGCAGAATAGGTCATGTCAGTGAGGCACTAGTTTTACAGGAGACAGACGTTGACATGATTGACGAATCTGAAGTCCTGACACCAGCTGATGAGTTTCGCCATATATGGAAGTGGGATTTTCCAACCCCCGTTGTCAATGGCGCAAGATCTTTGGCTGAAGCTTTAAGACGAATTGAAGAAGGTGCATCAATGATTAGAACAAAAGGAGAACCTGGAACAGGAAATGTCGCAGAAGCCATTAAACATATCAAAAAAGTCAATGATGAATTAAGAACAGTAAAGGCAATTTATGATTCTGGAGATAATCAAGATTTAGTTAGAATAGCAAGAGAATTCAAAATCTCTTATGATGTTGTTGAGCAAACTGGTAAACTTGGAAGATTACCTGTTGTAAATTTTGCAGCTGGTGGAATTGCAACTCCTGCAGATGCTGCATATCTAATGTCT
>JAOUAE010000113.1 GCA_029861085.1 Candidatus Nitrosopumilus sp.
GATTTGTCCCACAACAGCCCCCAATAATTCGAACTTTTTTGTACTCATTAAGAAAATCACCTAGTGCATTACCCATTTTTTCAGGAGTCATCTTGTAAACTGCCTGCCCCCCATCATTTTCAGGCATGCCAGCATTTGGAACTACCAATATACTATGTTCATCTTGCTCATCTAACCATTGAACACTAGGGGTCATCTCAACAGGCCCAGTGGAACAATTCATTCCAAATACATCAATTCCCATATCAGAAACAGTTGTGTATGCAGCTTGAATATTTGTGCCAAGTAGCATTTTTCCATATTGATCCAAAGTGGTATTTGCGATGATTGGAACTTTTTTTCCAGTTTTTTTTATGGCATTGTGACACGCCTCTATAACTAATTTAACTTCTAGAATGTCTTGACTTGTCTCAATTAGTAACGCATCTACACCTCCAAGAATTAATCCTTCAGCTTGTAACTCAAATGCTTCTCTAATTTCATCTAGCGGCATTTGTCCCAAGTCAGGATCATTAGAACTTGGAAGATAGCCAGTTGGACCCATCGACCCAATTACATATCGCGGTTTATCTGAATATTCTGCACAGACTTCAGATGCAATGGTTGCAATTTTTTTATTAAATTCAATTGTTTGATCACCAAAGCCGTATTCATCAAGTTTAATTTTATTTGAACCAAAAGAATTGGTTTCGATACAATCAGAACCAGCATCCAAATAATCCCTATGAATTTTTTTTATCCATTCAGGATGTGTGATAACCAAACCATCGTTAAAACCATCTTGATTGTTTGGAAAGTCTTCAGGTTTTGGGTCATGTCTTTGAATTTCAGTTCCCATTGCACCATCAAACAAGAGTATTCGATTTTTCATTGCATCAAGAAACGGTTCTTTTTGTGTCAATATGATTTCAAAATGGTTCAACACAGTTTAACTCTTTTCAGAAAAAATTCCAGAGTTGCAGAATTGATACGTATGTTGAAATTAGGTCAAAGTCAATTTTTTGTACATTTATGCAAAAATTACAAGTCAACAATCTAGTTCGTAGTGCTACCTTTTTTCAGCATGCTGGAATCTCCATAGTCTTCGTATTCATGCCCATAATTGCAAAAGGCGTTACAGAGTCAATCTTTGAGATCGGACTCTTGGTGGCGTCATTTAGTTTTGCTCAGATTTTATCTGAGATTTACTTTGGCAGGCACTCAGACAAAAAGGGAACCAGACTCAAGTTCATCAGAATTGGCTTTATTGGCTGTGCCATAGCCTTTGGATTGCATTATTTTGCAGACGATCTTTCAATGTTTTTCCTGGTAAGAATTGCTGCAGGCATAGCAAGTGGAATTATGATTCCTGCAATGATTGCATACACCTATGAGGCAAACCATGACAAAAAGAGGGCAGCCACTGTAATCTCATTTCATGCATTAGGATGGCTTGCAGGAATTGCAGCAGCCGGGTTTGCAAATGATCTTAAATTAATTTTTCTGATTAGTGCTGCGTCATTTATTATCGGGTTATTGTTTACAATCAAACTTCCAAATCCACAACAAGAAAAAGAGCTAAAGCCAGGTACCACAAAACAAGTCATTTCAAAAAACAGATTTTTGTTCTTATCATTATTGCTAAGACATATTGGGGCAGCAGCTGTATGGACCATTCTTCCAATAATGCTGATGGAAAAATGGGGTGCTGAGCTTTATCACATATCAATTGTATATGTTGCAAACACAATGGCAGCTTTTATCTTGATGAATGTGATGGCAAGCAAAATTCATCTCTCAAATGTAACAAAATTTAAAATCGGTATTGGATTTACGACGTTTGTATTTGTAGGGCTGTTAATGGTAACAGAGTGGTGGATGGCAATGCCGTTTATGGCACTTGTTGGCGCTACTTGGGCATTTTTGTTCATCGGCGGAAACTTTCATCTGATGGAGAACAACCCGCGCTCAACATCAACTGGAATCTTTAGCTCTACCCTATCCATTGCCACAGTTGTGGGTCCAGTGGTTGCAGGAAGTATTGCGTTTGTCTTTGACTATGCTGCAGTATTGTATTTTGCAATTGCAATAATTATTTGTGCATTTGCCGTATCACTGAAAATAAAAAACAAAAATGATTAGAATTTTTGTTATTTTCTTTGCAAGTCACCAAACAAGATTGGAATTTTATTTCTAGATAAAAAGAAAGAAATTGAATTTATAATTCCTCAATTAAAATTGTATAGAAATGATAATCTAGAATTAAGAGAAAAGATTTTGAATATGACTCCAGAAGAAATGAAGGAATTTGGAATTAACAAATCTACATTGTGGCATATCAGGAAAAATTTGTCTGAGGGTAAAACTCCTAAAATCTATGAGAAAGTTCTTCTAAAAGTCCAATAAAACCGGGAAAATATATTGCAATTTCAACAGTAAACATAACTCATTCATTACAAAATCAGGCACGAGAGTTCAGAAACTGAACCGTTCTGTGAGTAACTCAAATCAATAACTGAACAAAACGATTCAAAAAAGTTAGGTCCATTTCAAGTACTACAGACCCCTTACACTATACGATTACAATGAGTACATACAACATACAGCAAAACGTCTCCGAGCAGACCAAAACAAAACTCGGAGTAGTCGGACTGGTAGCCTTACCAGTAGCAGCAGCAATGTATTCCAGTGGAAGCATTGCATTAGAACAAGTACCACAGGTACTGACAAGTGGGATATTCCCAATCGGATTTACTGTGATATCTTGGGCAATAGCTGCAAAGTTGGCATTGAAGTTGAGAAAATAGGATAATAGATCCTTTTTTTCAATATTTTTCTATATTTTTAAAATATTTTTTCGTAATCCTAAGTGAGATTATGAAATATTCATTTTAATTTTTGCCGTCCTTTACTGGAATGATCTTGCCCTTTCCTTTAGTAAGATCAATGTGATGAACATTTCCTTTTCTTGAAATGTTTACAACTCCCACATATTTTTCAAGACAAAATTCCATGAAATCGCGAGCGTATTTTCTTAAAAGATTAATCGTTGATTCTAGATATTCTTTATCAATAGGCAATACCACATCAGGTCCCGAGTAATTTGTAATGTCTCGATATTTCTTGTGAGGTCTTCCTTCATTATGAGTATGAATATTACGACGTTCAAAACATTCTACGAATCTATTAAAATCTGAATCTTTCTTTAAATCTAAACCAAACTTTTTCCTTATTTCTATTGCCATTTCTTGAATTTTTGAATCTGAAAATTTTTTCCCTTTTTCTTCTTTCTCTTCACCACTTAATTTTTTCCATTCTTCTTTTGTGCTTGATTCTAATTCAAAAATTATTTTGACTGTATCTTTTATGAAAACTCTGTACATAATTAGAATTTGACTTAAAATCATGAAATGAATGAATCTAATGGATAGCTCATAGTTTGCACCATTATGAGATAAATTACAAATCACAGCATGTATTTTTGGAGATATTCCCTCTAACGCAATTCTCCCAATTTTATTAAAATTATTAATCACTGTATTGGTTTTTTTTGCAAGATTGTTATCTTCTTTAACTAATTTCTTCCAAAATTCACTTTCTTCAAGTTTTTTATCATCTAAGAAACTATTTGCCATTTTTGGAAAATCTTCATTTAGATGAGATGACATATCTAATATTCCGTTAAACTTTGTATGTACATCAACTATCAATTGCAGGTATTTTTTAGTAAGTGGATCATCAACTTTGAGATTTCTGTAAAAACCTATACATCTACATTTGATACAATGACCATCATTAGGATGATCATTTGAAGAATGTTTGCACTCTTCTCTTTCACAAAAATCTGACATCCACGATGTCTTTTGTTACATATTCTAATTAATCTTCATTTTACTATCCAATCAAATTCATAATCTCCATTAGGATTATGAAATCTCATATTGTTATTCCTTATTAGATGCTAATTTTTTAGAAAATCAGTTGTAGTATGTTTACAGAAACAATGATGGTTGGAGGGCTATTTTGGTCTGCAACATACCTGCTGATTATAAGACGTGGATTTAAAGACAAAACCTTTGGAATGCCAATGGTTGCACTTTGTGCCAATATATCATGGGAGGCAATATTTGCGTTTATCACGCCACATGGTGCTCCTCAACTTTATGTAAATTACATCTGGTTTGGCTTGGATGCTATTATCGTAATGCAGTTTCTAAAGTATGGCAAAAAGGAATTTCCAAACATATCTAGATGGCAATTTTATGCAGTTTTTGCATTAGGGTTATCAGTTGCGGTTCCAATGATTTTGGCAATAAATTATGAGATGGATGATTCTGTTGGGGCATATGCAGCATTTGGACAGAATCTCATGATGTCTGTACTGTTTGTTACAATGATCATCAACAGAAAAGGTATTGAGGGACAATCGTTTTACATTGCGTTATTCAAGATGATCGGAACAGGACTAAGCAGTTTGGCGTTTTATCAATTCAGATCAGATACTCAAGACTCGGTTTTGTTGCCGCTTCTGTTTGTATCTATATTTATTTTTGATTTGATATACACCGTGGCAATTTATCGTAAATGCAGAAAGTATGGAATGCCATTGAAGAGATTCTGATCAGGGTTACAGCACCACGGATGGATATGATTATGATCACAAACAATCTTTAACAAATATTAGATTGGAGCAAAAGACGAATTAGGTTGATTTCAATAATAGGAAGCGGTAAAGTAGGTTCGACAATCGGTTTTCTTGCTGCATCTCATAATATCGACGATGTGATTCTAATTAATGATTCCAGAAACAAGGCAGTGGGTGAGGAATTGGACATAT
>JAOUAE010000114.1 GCA_029861085.1 Candidatus Nitrosopumilus sp.
AAATTGAGATGGATGATCCAACACACAATCAATTAACATTTTTGGTGAGATCATTCTTTTTTGTGTTTGTTGGTTTAATGGCAAGTTTTGGTCAAATAGAATATCTAATATTTGGAATTTTAGTCACGATTGCTGTTTATTTTGGAAGAATATTTGTTGGCAAGATAACATTAACAAAAAGATTTTCACTTTTAGATAGAGCGGTTACAAACTCTATGATTCCTAGAGGATTAGCTGCTGCGGTACTTGCAACATATCCAATAACTATGGGTTTACCAAATGCAGAAGCATATCCACAAATCATATTCTTTATTATTTTATCATCAGTAATCATTACAACAATTGGATTAGGTAAATCAAAGAAAATACCTCCCCCAGAATCAGTTGAAGGTGGATTTGTCAAACCATCTGAGGATACTAAGAAGAATTCAGATGAAATCACTGGAAATACATCTGAAGAGTCTAAAAATGATATTATTGAAGGTGGATTTGTCACGGAGAAATCAGGTGAGTCTAAAAATGAATAGATGAACAACATATCAATTTGATATGTATTCATGTATGTTAATTATGTCAATACACCAACTTTTACTTTATTACCATCTTTATGTTGAATAAATGATTTATATTTTGGAATAGTATCTTGGGATTTTTTAATAATTACAAATTCACATTTGGATCAAGATATTTTTTCTGATTCATTATCACTTACTAATTTTCTTTGTGCATATCTTTAACATATTTTTTTTATTTTATTTTTCAAATGTGATCTAGAATTTGATGTTGCTTAATAATCATTAACTAACAATTTTTTTATTAAAAATCTAGTGTAAAAATAATTACAAATTTAGCTCAACACATAGAATTATGATTCTAGTTTTTCTTTTATAGCCTTAACGTATTTTTGGTTAAATTCATTAAATAATTGAATTTTATCTTGGGCTAAAGCCATAGCACCAGGTCTACTATTGATATGTATCTCAGCAACTTTTTGTTCTTCCAAAAGTTTTTCAAGATTTATTTTTGATTGTGGTATTAATTCTGCAAGTAAAGTTATCAGTTCTTTTTCAAAATTATTTCTAGTATCAGGAACTGCAGGAGGATCAGCTCCAATAATTTCTTTGGTTGTAATTTTTCCAAATACTTCTTTATCTAATTCAAGCAATAATAAAAAGTGAAATTAGTGTTATAAATTTAATTTGGTTTAAAGGGAATTTGGAAAAAGTGAGTGCAGTGCAATCAAACGTTTTATCTTTTGATAATTTTATTGTTATATCATGACTTATTGTATAGGTAAATGCAAAAATTACAAGGCTCTAAAACCAGCAGAAATTGGCAGATATGCCGCTGGACAAAAAAGATGTAATTTTTGTGAAATATTTGTAGAATTTGATGGAATTATTTGTCCTTGTTGTAATAGACAATTAAGATGTCTACCAAGAAGCAGGAAGGGGAAAGAAAAGTACATGGCAGAAATTGTAAGATAAATGAAATTATGCCTGAGAATTAAAGTCCAATTTATAAGAAATCAATACAAGGAAAATTATGGCAATTGATGCTGACGTTGAAGAATTTGTTGAAAAACATATCAAACTAATGATTTCTCAGACAGAAACATACTTACCATTTATCAAAGTTGCATTTCCTTATTCAAATAATGTAGCTGACGGCGTTTATAATCTAATTATTGGCAGTGCATTGTCTGTGTTTGTTAATCAATTTGCAATGAAAATGAAATATCCGACAGCTGATGATTTTACAGAATTTGGAAAAATTGCTCTCAGATATAGAGATCAAGTTGATCAGTTTTTTAAATAATTTAAGATAATTCGCCTAGAAAATGTGCAGTGTCATTAGTTATAACGACTGTTCTGTCTTTTGGTACACGGTATAATTTTTTTGAGCCATTAGAAGATTGAACAATGAGTTTTGAGAATGGATCTTTAACTGATTTGTAAAGAATGCCTTTGTCACCTACTGATTGAGACCAGTTAGTTCCTTGAACAAAGGAAATTGTTTGAAACTTTACAACTTGATATGAATAAACCATTTCTAATTAATTATTAATAATTGCACTCATTAATGACTTTCCTCCAATTAATGCTGTAATTGACAAACCAACATTAGCTACTAAATTGATTACAAATGTTCCATAATGACTGTGCTCAAGAAAAGTGTTAGATTCAAGTGCAAGTCCAGACATAGTGGTAAGTGAACCACAAAATCCTATAGCAGCAAAAAGAGAATATTTTCCATCAAGATTCCATTGTTGAGACATTACAATAAAGACACCAAGAATAAATGCTCCCAGTACATTAACTACTAAAACATTAACAGGTATTGTATTAAAAAGCAAAGGAGATTCAATGACTTTGAATCTTAGATATGCTCCCAGTACAGAACCAACTGCAAGAAAAATAAACTCTAGGCCTTTCATATTCACAATAGAGACTAGTTGACATTATTAGTGCTATTTGGAAAGAAATCAGGCACAATTTGCGCCTAATTTTGTTATGATTGAGAAATATGTGAATATGATTTTTATAGGTTCAATAATTTTCTTAGACTGAATGACAATAAAACTGCGATGTGACGACTATGGTTTTGAGTGTGAATTCATCCTGGATGGGGGAAAAACTATGGGACTAATTGAAGAATTAAGAAATCATTTTGAAGAAGCACATGGGATTGATTATACAGTAGAAGCAGTAATTCAAATGATTACTAACCGTGGACATTCTTTAGAATCAATTAGAAAATAGATTTTCAAAAAAAGTTATTTTTATTTTTAACATTTATTATAATGTATATCGTATCAAAATCAAGAATTTTATTTTAACAAAGAATTTAGGAATTTTTTGTTTGCAAAATTTAGTTTTGAATACAGAATTACCTGAATCATATTATTTTTATTTTATAATCAATAATACTAATTAACTGTGGTAGAAAATTATTCAAATGATTATGATGTCGAGTGTCAACTAGATACTTGTAAAACCTACCCCGCAATAACAGATTCTGAAAGAGGAGAAATTTTTTGTGGGGGATGCGGTCTTGTCCTAGTGGATAACATGTCTGACATTTCACATGAAAACAATGGTTACTCCTCAGAAGATTTTATGAAAATGGCTAGGACGGGTCCTGCTACATCACTGACAATGAATGACAGGGGACTATCAACTGTAATTGGTACAAACAAAGATTCTACTGGAAAAGCAATATCAGGCAAGACAAAATATGAATTCAATAGACTACGAACATGGGATCAGAGAAGCAAGTCAAGGCAGACCGCTAGTTTAAGCAAGGCATTCACAAAGCTTCATGGAATGAAAACAAAACTAGGAATCCCAAATAATGTTGTAGAAAATGCTGCCTATATTTACAGAAAAGCAGTTAATGCAAAACTAACCAGAGGAAGAACAATGAATTCATTAATTGCAGCCTCGCTATATGCAGCTTGCAGAGAAAACAACATACCAAGAACGTTAGATGATATTGCAAAAGCTGGAAATGTTGAAAGAGGAATACTGTCTCGAGATTTGAGAACCATAATCAAAAAGCTTGAATTGAACCTTAATCAGTACAATACATCATCGTTTATCTCAAAGATTTCAAATAACATGAATCTAAAAGAAAAGACCAAACGAGATGCATTCAAAATACTAGACCTGTGTGAAAAAGAACAGATTACTGCTGGAAAACACCCTGTAGCACAAGCTGCTGCATCATTATACATTTCATGCATTATGAACGGGGAAAAAATCAGCCAAAAAAAGTTTTCAGTAGAGTCTGGAGTAAGTGATGTTACAATCAGAAATAGAGTTGTCTTGATTAAGAAAACATTAAAGCTAATTGAGTAGAGAATCCCAAAAAATCTTACAACTTTATTGTAGGTGGAAATATTTTTTCAAAAATTATTTCTTTTAGTTGATTTGCCAATTCCATTATTACACGAATTTGCTCCAATGTAACTTCTCTAAGATTTTGTAGAGAATAATTTAATTCTGATATTTCTACTTGTAATCTTGATTTTTCATTTTTTAGAGAGGATATTTGGTTTTGTAGATTATCGTTTTGTTGTTTTAGATTGTTATTTGCTTCAGTCAATCGTTTTACTTTTTCTGAATCAGATTCTTCTGGAAAAGGATTTGGAGCAGGCGAAGGATCTGGCAATCTAATTGGCTCTGGAGCAGGACTAGGTTCAGGAATTTGTGGAGGCTCTGGTTCTTGTTCTGTTTCTAATGCCAATGTAATTTGTAAAAAACTAACAGATGCAAGTAGGACAATTATGCTATAAACAAGAATAGATTTCATCTTAAAATTCCACAAAAATATTACGGTAGTTTTGTATATGAATATAATTGCTAATTTTTGAGAATGAAAAAGGGTTATTTGTAGAAATCAGGTTCTTGATCTCTTTTTTGTTTTGGAAGATCTTCCATTACAGCTTGAACTACTTCATTGTGATTATACGTTAGATGCCTGAGAAACTTTGCTGATTCGTCTGCTCTGGTTTTATCATCTGCAAATAACATTTCAGGACTACTTAATTCAGTCATCATTGTGTTACATTCTTTGCAAGGTTCAAAGTCGAGATAGAGTTTCATGATTCTACGTCATTTTCCTTAGTATTTAGACTATTTTGTGGATTGAGGTATAGGAGCCTCTTTCTTTCGAGGCTTTACCTTATCCACAGCATCAATTAGATCTTGTTGTGCAATCTTGATCTCCTTGACATTCTTTGACTTGCCACTGACGTATCTCTTCAAAGCAGCAATAGCTGCTCT
>JAOUAE010000115.1 GCA_029861085.1 Candidatus Nitrosopumilus sp.
CCTAGTTTTTACAATTGATTTCCTGCTAAAAACCAATTTTCTTTAGGATTGTCTTCAAAAACAACAATAACATGATTTTCTTTTGTCTTTAGAATTTCAACTGCTGATTTTGTGATTGCTTTTGCATATTCATTTTTTTGTTCCTGAGTTCTACCAGGATACATTGATACAGTAATCAAAGGCATGAGGATTTCAAATAGAATCAGTGATTTATTCTTTCAATAATCTGGTCTGTATCCATATCTTGTACCATACATGAAATCAGAACTGTGTGTTTTTTTGTAAAGGTAACCAGTTGCCAAACCTATCACAAATCCACCAATATGAGCAAGATAGGCGACACCTCCACCAGCAACACCAAAGCCTCCAATGAAAAATGGTAAAAGATTTTGAAAAACTAACCAAAAAGGTAAGAACCATCTAGCCTGAATGTGCATCATTCTCCAAATGAATCCCATCATCAAGAAGGTCTGGATTCTAGCTTTTGGAAAAATTATCAAGTATGCTCCCAATACTCCCGAGATTGCACCAGAAGCTCCCACTGCAGGAATTGCGCTGTTAGTATCACCATAGATATGGATTAGTCCTGCAACGATTCCCCACATGAGATAAATTCCAAGATACTTTACTTTGCCAAATTTTTGTTCAATATTATCGCCAAATATCCACAGAAATAGCATGTTACCCCCGAGATGCATAATACCACCATGTAAAAAGATAGAACTTAGAAGAGAAATGTATGGTTCACTTGGACATTGAATATTTACTGCTCCCTCTCCAAAATCAATGGTTGATACATCTGCACCTGTAATACAATTTGGAACAGCGCCCCAATTGTAAAATAAGGAAAATGCATTTTCGTTTGTAAAATCAAGAATTTGTCCAGTATAGACTACTTCTATGAAAAATATAATTACATTGATAATGATTAAAGCATAAGTCACAGTTGGTTTGAATCCTGGAGGATGTGGATTCTCATCTCTTAATGGAAACATGGATGGTTTGATTTGATAAAAATTGTATAATAAGATTATTCAATTTTATTAAAAAATAAGATGAGAAACTGTTACCAAGATGACTCCTCCGTTTCTCACCTAACTATGGTCTGTATAACAATACTGACGTTCAATAGATAAAAACAAAATTGGTACATTCGTAAATTGTACCGGTTTATCATTAGTTGTTTTGACAATCTATACTGGAAAAAAGTAAATCTTAAAAAAAATTAAATTATATTTAATCATTTCAATATAAGAAATTGAAATGTTTGAAAAACTCTATTTATAGAAATCAAAATTTGGAATTATTCGAGACTGAAATATTAGAAAGAGTTGATTATATCTTCAAATCCGGATGTTGGTTTCTCAAGTAAGCCTGGTCTGTAGTCTTCAACTAATTTATCTATAACATCTCTTGCCCTGATATGATATCTCTTTTTGAGTTGAACAAGTCTAATTTCAATTAATTCATCTTCAACAAGTTGTGAAAGATAAAGTGAAACAGTAGATGGAGATTTTTTAACTTCTCTGACTAATTCAGAGAATTCTAATCCATCGTCCTTGACTAGTGCAAGTAATAGATCACGTGAAGTTTGTTTTCGTAAAGCTTTGATTGCAATAGATTCATCTTCAGTGATTTGAGGCGGATAAAATCTTGCTTGTCGTGGTCCACGAATTACTTTAACGACCCCATTTTTTTCTAATTTTCCCAAGTAATGACTCAGTACCCCATTTTTCAAACCAGATGAACGCATAATTTCACGAAATTGAATTCCAGGGTTTTGCTCAATAATTTGTTGAATTTGTGAACCTCTATTAGTCATTTCTAAACACTCCTAACGCCAACAGACCTAATGTCATAAATGTCAATAAATGTCCTACTTCTGAAAGTGTAATTTGACCAAGATCATAGACAGAGGGCCAAGTAGCATCAACAAGCAATACAATTTCAGCTGCAATAAAATTTGTAAATGCAATAGCACTAAGTAGAAGTCGTTTTGTTTTTAATCTATAATATGCAAATCCTGCTAGTATTGAAATGAAAACTGCAAGTGTAATTCCTCCAATATGTAAAAAAATGTGAGCTAAATGATAACCATGTAAAAGATGAGGGGTAATTATTGGTAAAGCCAAAATCGCTATAACTCCAGTGACTACAATAGAGAATAGCGTTGATTTTCTTTCAACTATGCTTTCAGGCCTAAACAATGCAATGAAATTTACAGTTTTACAGATTTAAAGCGATTGGTTCATTGTTCGAACAGATATAGATCAAACGCGAATGATCCCTTTTTGAATTAAAAATTCTAAGCCTTGAACAAACGTCTCATCATCGATTTGCCCAGCTGCCCACCAAGCTGCATTATATTTAATCCAAGATGGAATTTCTTTGGATTCTAAAGTTTCTTGTTGAGTTTGAGGAATTACAATAATTTGATTTTTGATCAGATATTCAATTCCTTGAATGAATGTACTATCATCAATTTGTTCTTGAGACCACCATAATGCATTATATTTAATCCAACCAGGTATTGAAATTTTATCATTTTGATTTATCGTTCTATCAATGATAATTGGAATAGTTGTCTTTGCAAGATTATTGTTGTCTAGATTTTTAAAATTTAGATTTACAATTCCTGAAACATTTTCAGGAATCATGAACTCTATAACATTGTGTTCACCATTTTGATCAGTGCTAATTCCATTTTGTTCAAAAATAATTCTATCATTTTGAGTCATTGAAAATTCATAATTTGTTGAGACAAGTCTATTTTTTAAAAAGATATCTGTTACATCAAAAATTATTTTTGCATTTGAATTGGATTTTAAATTTTCTGGTTCCCAAGAGATAAGAATTTTAAATTGTCCGTTATCAGTAACTGAGCTTAAATGGGTATAATCACGGTCCGGTTTAATTATAAAATCCATTCCATTTTGATTTGGATTATTCTCAAAAACATTCATCAATTCTTTTTGATATATTATAAAATGAACAACACGTTCATCAGAAAAAAAATCATCAATAGTTACAACATCTTCAGATAATTTGATACCGTTTATGGATATTGTAAAGTCAGATACCAGTAAATCGCCAAATTTTTTTGGAATTACAAGTTCTTCATGAACGACAGATGTTTGATTAATGTTAGATTCACTCCAATCAAAGGGCATAAAATATCTGATCTCTTTGGAGTTTGAATCATATTGAAAATCCGAAATTTCATCATAATACGTTACAACATGGATGTTTTGCTCTCCAAAATTTGGATCAATAAAATTATGTACAGATGTTTGAGCAATAGAGATACCTGCATTGAATATTAGAGGCACTTCTAATTTTTTGGAATAAGTATCTGCTGTAATTACACTAACATCTAATTTGTATAAACCGCCCTCACTAAGTTTAGGCCCTTTGACATGAATCATTCTACTTTCAAGTCCCAATAAAGAACCAAAAAGACTACCGCTGTTATCTTCTTCCACTATAATAGAATCAGTTTTTTCAGATACAAAATTTAAAACTATGAATCCATTATCTGCCTTAAATTCTTGTTCAAAGAGAAATTGTTCTCCACGATGTGATTTAATTAGAAATGTTACGTCTCGCAAAGTAATTTTTGAATCAAAATCAATTAATGAAATAGATATTTGTTGATCATCACTTTTATCAGGATCATTTTGTGAAGATGAAACTTCTAAAGTTACAAGTTTTCCATCCAATTCTACAGGAGGAAAAGTTTCACTTCCTACACCGTGACCATATACATTCTCAAATCCAATTGCTAACACACAAATAAATATTAAAAATACAATTAATGATAAATTTTTCAATCTATGTCCACTTGTCTAGATTTTTCTTTCGAATTTCTTTTCCGTCAACTGTAACATGATCTTGTTCTTCAAAAACAGTATGCCATTTACCATTACTTGGAAAAATTTTATTCATTTCTTCAACTTTGTCGCTGGTAGGTGCTTTGTTCATCAGAGCTCCCCATCTCATGTTAGGTACTTTTGGCATGATGTCATTGATGTCCTTCATTACATTATCACTTAACTGAATTTATTTAAAAACCTATGATTGAATTCTCATAATTCCTTCTTTAATTAAAAATTGAATGCCTTGAATGAAAGAATCATCATCAATTGCGCCTTCAGCCCACCAGCCTGCATTGTTTTTAATCCATTCTGGAATATCATTTGAACCAGAATCAGAACCTTGTGTAGTTGGAGGAATCTTTAGAACATCTTCTTTAATTAAAAATTGAATGCCTTGAACAAATGAATTGTCATCAATTTGTCCAGCTGCCCACCATTCTGCATTGTTTTTAATCCAACCAGGAATTGGTGTTTTTTCAGGTACAGACTGTGTAGTTTCAGAAGAGCTTGGACCAATTTCAATTATTCCTGAACCAATTCCAGCATATTTTGGATTATAATCTAATCCTGTTCCTAACACTTGAATATCAATTCTGTATTGTCCTTGTGATTGAATGTAGATTTTTTGAACATCAATTCCTTCTGTTGAAAGAATGCCTAGATTCTGAGGATCATCTCCAGTAAATGATTCCAATACCTGATTATCACTCATATCTATGAACGTAATAGCATATCGGATATCTTTAATCAAATCTCTATTTTCATCAAAGAATGTTATTTCAAAAGGTACATCATCACCTGCACCATAATTTCCATCCCACGAAATATTTACTGTGGTTGGTATTTGGTTTTGATTAACAGGATCATCTACAAGCCAAAATTCAGTT
>JAOUAE010000116.1 GCA_029861085.1 Candidatus Nitrosopumilus sp.
CAGCTGATAGTCTATTTTCTTTTGTTCGCTGAAAATATCCATCATTTCTTTTGTGCCATAACGACCATTATCGATAGGTAGAATTGCCAATATTTCCAGTCTTTATACATTGAAAATAAATCTACTTATCTAATCTGAACTTGATTAATCTATTCTGTCTCTTAGTTGATGGCAATCACACAAGCAACCCTTTTGACAGTTCATCCGCTTACAGTCTGAACATACTTTCTTTTTCCAATATGGTGCTGTATTCATATTAGTGCCTCTGGGTTAACTTGAAAGTACCTCTTTTTATTTGAATTAAGATTTTCAACAAGTAGATTGTCCAAATACCCATTAAAATAAAATACAAAATACTCAAATCTGGTTCTTCTGGAATTGTCTCTTTTTCAATTTCTTCAGGTTGATCAAATGGTGTCACATATGCAATACCAAGCAAAATTGGAATTCCTAACAATACTATTATTGGTACTACCATATGTTCTCTAATTGTATGGGCTGTAATTAGCGTATATTTTTGCTACAGAATGAAAATACATATCTCTCATATCCTCCTCTACACAAACAGCCAATAGATTGACAATATCTGTAGAGGTGATTATCCCAACTACCTTTCCATCATCAATAACTGGCAATTTTCTTATCCCTCTGTCGTGCATTAGATCTGCTGCAATTCTAACTGTTTCATCCGAATTTATTGAAAATAGCGGTGATGACATGATTTGTTTTATCGGAGTAGTAATCTGATATGCATGAGCTGCAATCTTTATCGCAAAGTCTCTATCTGTAACAATTCCTACTGGTGTATTATCTTCCATAATGATGACTGCTCCAACTTTTGCATCTTCCATCATTTTTGCAGTTTCATTTACTGTTAATGTTGCATCTACAGAAATTACTGATTTAGTCATTATATCCCCAATAGTCATCATTTTTGCATCTGTCATTTTACAATTTTATTATTTCTGATTCCATATTTTATGGTCTTCTAGAATATCAAAGATGAAAATCATCTTAGATAATCTCAATCGGGTTTAAATTAAAAAATTCACTTATTTTATCATGGCAATCAAAATAAAAAAAATTCTTGTTCCTTTAGATGGATCTTCTAATTCTTTTAGAGGCCTTGATGTTGCAATTCACATGGCAAGAGAGTCACATGCAACTATAACTGGTTTGTATGTGGCAGCAATTACTAAACCTAGGACTAATGACAAAATCACTCCTTTAGAGAAAATTTTGCTAGGACATGCCCAAAAAATTATGAAAAAATCCAAGTTAAAGGCGGCACAAAAAGGAATTTTATTCTTTGATAGAGTGTCATATGGTGATGATGGAAAAAGAATTGTTGAAGTTGCTGAAAAACAAAATTTTGATCTTATTGTAATTGGTTCAAGAGGAATGGGATCTGCAAAAGAATTTTTCTTGGGCAGTACATCAAACTATGTGCTTCATAAATCCAAAAAACCTGTACTTATTGTGAAATAGTATGGTGGAATTAGAAAAAAAATCTTTAGACCATTTGGAACAATTACTTAAAAAAACACAAGAATCATTTGATGGATTGTCTGCAAGATGGAGCGAATTACAACCTAGAAGCGAATTTGATGTAAAAATATCTGAGGATTTTCATCTTGGGTTTGTTTTTGGAAAATTAGAAGATAATTTTGTTGGGTGGTTTTATTCAGAATATGGCAGATCTATGACTGATTATGAATATCGAGAATTTTGGAAAAAATGCCGTGATTTGGTAAGATCTCTTCATGAAAAATATGACATGTTTTATTTTCAAGAGTAATTTGCTAAGATTTGATTAAAATAGATTTTCAGTAGATGTCTAACTTCTTGTTCTCTTTTTTACAGCGGCAACTTTCTTTGATGATCTAGTTTCTTTTGTCTTTGCAGTTGCTTTGCTAACTTTTCCCTCCGTTTTCATACTTTTTCCACTTCTTCTAGCTGCACGAGAAGCTTTAGCTCTTACTTTTTGTTCTTCCTTTTGTTTTTCTATTTCTTTATCAGTTAGCTTTTTTCTTACCACGTACAATGGAATTATTTTATCCTAAATAAATTAGATCATTAATCCCTTGTTTGGTTATTCTTTATCGGATTATTTTTGTATGATACCAGTATCTTGTAAAATCCATTCTAAATTTTTGAAACATCTTTGTTTACATTTTTTTAAAATCAATCATCCTATTGAATTTGTTCTGAATTCTACAAGCAATTAATTTGCTTTTTGTTTGATTATTGCTTTATCTAACATACTTTTAGATGAACTTTGATTAGTTTATTTTTTACAATTCTTCTGATGATTTAAATTGGATTAATAGAAATTTTTACCAACACTCATGTCTTCTAGTTCCCCAAGAAAAATTGGAGAAAATCAATATCAAATTGATGCTGATTCTAATCTTGGAATGAAAGTTCCTGTCAGGATTTATGCTGATGAGCCTTTACTTCAGAAAATGCTGTCTGATAGAACAATCATGCAGGCACAAAATGTTGCCTCAATTCCTGGTATAGTTAGTCATAGTGTTGTTTTACCTGACGGGCATGAAGGATATGGCTTTCCTGTAGGTGGAGTTGCAGCTATGGATGCTGAAGAAGGAATGATTAGTCCTGGCGGTGTTGGATATGATATCAATTGTGGAGTAAGATTACTTCGATCAAATTTAACTGAACAAACAGTTCGTTCAAAACTAAAAGAACTTGTTACTGATCTTTTTAGTTCTATTCCTTCAGGAGTTGGTTCTAAAGGTGCCGTCAAACTTACTCATTCAGAACTAGATGAAGTTTTGGTAAATGGAGTTAATTGGGCAATTGATCACGGTTATGGTTCTTCAGATGATTCTAGTGTTTGTGAAGAAAATGGTCAAATTCAAAATGCTGATCCAAATGCAGTTTCTGACAAGGCTAGAAAAAGGGGTGCTCCTCAACTTGGAAGTTTAGGTTCTGGAAATCATTTTCTAGAAGTACAAAAAGTTGCAGAAATTCATGATGAGGAAGCAGCAAACAGAATGGGTATCAAGGAAGGAACTATTACAATTTTGATTCATTGTGGTTCAAGAGGTTTTGGTCATCAAGTATGTAGTGATTATCTCAGAGTTGCAGAGCAGGCAATGGAAAAATATGATATCAATTTACCTGACAGAGAACTTGCATGTGTTCCAAACAATTCTGATGAAGGCGAGTCTTATAGAAAAGCAATGTTTGCAGCATTAAATTTTGCATGGAGTAATAGACAAATGCTTACTCATTGGACTAGGAATTCTTTTCAACGTGTGTTTAATCAATCAGAATCTGATCTTGATATGAAATTAGTTTATGATGTCGCTCATAATATTGCAAAAGTGGAAAAACACAAAATTGATGGAAAAGAACGTAACTTGGTTGTTCACAGAAAAGGGGCAACAAGAGCGTTTCCCGCAAATCATAATGAAGTACCATCAAAATATAGGGATTTAGGGCAGCCTGTTTTAGTTCCAGGTTCTATGGGGACTGCCAGTTGGGTTTTACTCGGACAACCAAATTCCATGGATTTGAGCTTTGGCTCTACTGCACATGGTGCAGGAAGAACCATGTCAAGATCAAAGGCTAGGAAAAATTATACCGAGGAGAACGTAAAAAAATCTCTAAATGACAATGGCATATTTATTAAAGCATTAACACGAGATGGTGTTGTAGAAGAAGCTCCTCAAGCATACAAAGACGTTGATGCTGTGGTAAACGTATCTCATAATTTGGGAATTGCCACAAAAGTTGCAAAATTGGTGCCTATTGGTGTGATTAAAGGTTGAGCGAAGAAGATTCAGAACTTGAAAGGTTAAAGGCAAAACGACTTGCTGAAATGCAGAAAAATATATCTATAAAACGGAATGTCGAATCAATTCCTGAGCCGACAAATGAATCAATCCCTGAAACTCCGCGAGACTTGTTGATCAAGATACTTGGCTTTAGGGGAATGGAAGTTTTAGAAAATGCTGAATCACAGTTTCCAAACGAAACTAAAATGATCGTAGAAAAATTATCTGAATTAATCAAGTCTGGTGAAATTAATCCAAGTGAGGAAAATATTGATGGTGGAAAATTATTGGCATTATTTAGATCAGTTGGATTGAATATTAGAATGGCAACAAAAATCAATGTTGAACAAGATGGAAAATTTGTATCTTTAAGCGACAAATTTAGTAATCGATTATCTGACAATGGTGATGAAGAGTGAATGTTGTTTTAGAAGTTGGAACAAAACATTATGTGGATGATTTACTATCCATCAAAAAAGCACTTTCACATATGGAGAGTCTGATAGGTAGTTATAATGCCTATGTCCTTGGTGAACCTTCATCTAAGTTTGGATGGACTTTTTTCAAATTATCTTTTAAACCTAATTTACAAAATGGCATAGAAGAAAAATTTTCTGACATGTTGGCAAAATATGATGGGAATGATCAACCACAAAAATTTGCAAAATTTATGACAGATTATTTTATTTCTAGAGGCTGTGATGTTAAAATAAAAATATCTGACTAGACTCTTCTTCCTCGTTTTCCACCCTTCTTTCTAGTGGTATCGTGAGGAATGGGTGTTACATCATCAATTCTACCAATCTTGAATCCTCCTCTTGCTAATGCTCTGATTGCTGCTTGTGCACCTGGACCTGGTACTCTAGAACCCATTCCACCTACAGCACGTACTCTGATGTGAAATCCTGTGAATAATTTGGTTCTTGCAGCATCAACTACAGCATTTGCGGCTTTCAT
>JAOUAE010000001.1 GCA_029861085.1 Candidatus Nitrosopumilus sp.
CGGGATTGATCATGGCAGGAGGTCTGTATGAATATTCCCCAGGTACAGTGGGCGAGATTCCTTATTTCTGCATGGTACATCCTTGGATGCAAGGTTTGATCATAGTACAAGAAGTAGAAGCTGAAGAAGAAGAAGAAGTACATGATGAAGAAGCAGAAACACACACTGATGACGATGATGCCATGACCGAGACTCACGAAGACCTTTACGTTACATTAGACCATGATATTTCTGGCGCAACTGTAACTGAAATGGAAATCGATATGGACTCTACATCTTTAATCATTGAAATTGACGCAATTGATAACGGTTCAATTACAGTTACTCTTCCGAGGGATGTAATTGACGCAACAATTAATGGCGAAGATGATGACTTGTTCGTTATAGTTGATGGGGAAGAAGTAGACTTTGAGGAATCAAAAACATCTGCAGACAGAACATTAACTATAGAATTTCCAGCAGGCGCTGAAGAGATTGAAATAATCGGCTCATTTGTTGTTCCAGAATTTGGCACAATAGCGGTAATGATTTTTACAATTGCAGTCATTTCAATTATTGCAGTTTCTTCAAGATCAAGACTCAGCATAATGCCACGACTGTAACCGTACCTCCTTTTTTTATTTTTATTTATCTTGTAGCGCACCAATAAATTATTTCTTATATCTTCAAAATCTCAAATCAAACTATGCTGAAATAAATTTAAAGCAAACTTGATTCATTGAATTTACAGGATAATATTGAATTATGTTGATGAATCATCCAAAAGTCAATTACGTACACACATCAAATAAAAATAATTCTAGATTAGCTATGTTTATTTAGATAATTTTGTACTTCTTCAACGTCTTTGTCCCCTCTTCCAGAAAGTGTAACTACAATTGATTCCGACGGCTTTGTTTTTCTTGCAACTTTCATTGCCTCGGCAATCGCATGAGCTGATTCCAGTGCTGGAATTATCCCTTCTGTCCTTGTAAGCATCAAAAACGCATCGATTACTTCAACGTCTGTAGCTGAATGGTATTTTACCCGTTTTGTATCTTTATAGAATGAATGTTCAGGGCCTACACCCGGATAATCTAATCCTGCTGAAATGCTGTGTGTTTCTGTAATTTGTCCCTCTTTGTCTTGGAGCAAATACGTCATCATTCCGTGTAACACCCCTTTACTTCCAGCTGATAATGTAGCTGAATGGTATTTTGATTTTAGTCCTTGGCCTGCAGCTTCAACACCTATGATTTCTGCATTAGTATCTACAAGAGGATAGAATGTTCCAATCGCGTTAGAGCCTCCTCCCACACATGCAATAACATTGTCTGGTGTTTTATTGTTAATTTTTTTCATTTGTTGTTTGATTTCTTTTCCAATCACACTTTGGAAATCTCTTACCATTACAGGATATGGATGTGGTCCTACAGCTGAACCTAGAAGATAATATGTTGACTCTACATTTGTAATCCAATCGCGAATTGCTTCATTAATTGCATCTTTAAGTGTCTTTGAACCTAATTTTACTGGATGCACTTTACAGCCAAGCAAATTCATTCTAAACACGTTAAGCTTTTGACGAATGGTGTCTTTGTATCCCATGTATACTTCTGCTTTCATTCCTAACGCTGCACATGCCATGGCAGTTGCAACTCCATGTTGCCCTGCACCCGTTTCTGCAATGATTCTCTTTTTGTTCATTCTTTTTGCTAAAAGTGCTTGACCTAGCGTATTGTTAATTTTATGAGCTCCTCCATGCAGCAAATCCTCTCGTTTGAGATAAATTTTGGCCCCTCCTAATTTTTCAGATAAATTTTTTGCATAATACAATGGTGTTGGTCTTCCTGCATACACTTTGAGATAGTACTCTAATTCTTTTTTGAATTTTTTATCGTTTTTAAATTTGAGATAGTTTTCCTCTAATTCCTCGATTGCAGGAACAAGGGTTTCTGGAATGTACTTTCCACCAAATTCTCCAAATCTGCCGTCTTTAGGATATTTCAATATGCATTCACCAGTTTCTTTACCTGTTCTTCAATGTTGTTACTTTTCATAATACTTGATCCTATAAGAAATGCATCTGCTCCGCACTTTTTTAGATATTGAATGTCTTCAGCAGTGTCGATTCCACTTTCAGACAGGATAATCCTTGATTTTTCATACCCTTCTAGGACCGCTTCAGTAGTCTTAAGATCAATTTCTAAGGTGTCTAGGTTTCTATTATTAATTCCAATAATGTCTGCTTCTGTCTTTAGAGCATTATGAAATTCTTCTTTTGTATGCACTTCTAATAAAACCCCTAATCCTTGCTTGTGCCCATAATCGATAAACTCATCAATTTCTTTTAGATAACCTTGGTCAAAGAGTGATTGAATGACTAACATGTAATCTGCTCCAATCTTTTTAGCAGCATCAATTTGGATTTTATCAATCATGATATCCTTCATCAACAATGGTACCTCTACTGACTGTCTTACTTTGATGAAATACTCTGGGGAGCCATGAAATAGATGTGGTTGTGTTAACACTGAAAGTGCTTTTGAGCCCCCAGCAATCATTTGTTTTGCAATGCTTGCAGGATCTGTCAGGGTTCTAATCTTTCCTAAAGACGGCGATGCGAATTTCACTTCAGTTAGTAATGTTGCATGTGGGTTCATTTTGATAATTTGTACGAAGTCTTTGTTTGATTTTTGTAAATTTAGATCTATATCATAGATTCCGTCATCAATTGCAATTTGGGAATTGTTTACCAATTTTCTTAAAATATTTTCAGCCATCAACGATCTCCTTTAGTTTTGATAAATCTCCAGTGTCTTTAACAAATTTCTCTAACAATGACATGGCTCTACCATCTTTAATTGTATTTAGTGCAAGCTCCACTCCTTCTTCAAAATTATTTGCAATATTTGCAACAATTAACCCTCCAGCTGCATTAAGTGCGGTGGTCTCAATCATTGCTTGATTTGCTGTATCGTTTAACACTCCGACAAATGACTTTATTGCATCTTGTTTTGTTTTGATTTGAATGTCATCTAGTTTTGATTTATGTAATCCGACAACTTCTGGATCAATTGCATTCATCAATACTTTGCCATTTCTTAAAATACAAACTCTGTTGGTAGCACTCGTAGAAAATTCATCCATTCCGTCATCTGAACGAACGGTCATGATATTTTCAGCTCCCTTTCTTTTTAGAATTGCAGGTAGTCTATCTAGATATTCTGTAGAAAATACTCCTATCAATTGGTTTTTCACTCTGGCTGGATTTGACAGCGGACCTAGTAGATTAAATGCAGTTCTTTTACCTAATTGCTTTCTTGCAGTTGATACATACTTCATTGCAGGGTGAAATTTTTGTGCAAACATGAAGCAGATGTTGTATTCTTCTAAAATGTCTGCAATTTGTGCAGGTTCTTTATTCAAATCATATCCAAAATACTCAAAAATATCCGCGCTTCCAAAAACTCCTGAGCTTGAACGATTTCCGTGTTTTGCTACTATTCCGCCAGCAGCTGCTACTACAAATGATGCTGTAGTTGACACATTGAAAGTTTGGAGTTTATCTCCTCCGGTACCGCACATATCGATGACAGTTCCTTGATTTTTAGGCTCGACTTTAAGGGCAAATTCTTGCATTTTGTCAAGCATTCCAAGTAATTCCTCATCTGTCTCCCCTTTTTCTGCAAGAGACGACAAAAAGTCAGCATTTTGCACATTGTCTGTTTTTCCAGATAGCACATCTGTCATGATCAAATTCATCTCATCATAAGTAAGGTCTGTGTTTTGTTGTAGTTTTAAAATAAAATCTGAGATCATTTCTCTTTCACCTGTCTTATGAAATTTGCAAGAATTTTTTTCCCATCTTCTGTCATTATCGATTCCGGATGAAACTGTACCCCTTCTATTAGATACTCTTTGTGTTTTATTGCCATGATTTCTCCGTCATCTGCAGCTGTTGCTGTTACTTGCAACACATTTGGGATCACTGTTTTATCTCCAACTAAACTATGGTACCTTGTTGCCCTGAATGGATTTTTTACGTCTTTGAATAATTCTGAATTTGCATGATTGACTGAACTTGTCTTTCCATGTCTTACACGTCCTGCATTAGTCACTTTGCCCCCAAATGCATGAATGATTCCTTGATGTCCAAGACAAACTCCTAGAATTGGAGTGGTTGGCCCCATATTTTTGATTACATCGCTGCATACCCCAAAGTATTTTTTATCTTCTGGAGTTCCGGGTCCTGGAGAAATTATTATTGCATCATAATCATTTTGTTTAATTTCATCTAACGTGATTTTGTCATTTCTGATGACTTCACAGTCCACTCCTAGTTCTCCGAGATACTGTGCAATGTTATACACAAATGAATCATAATTATCTATGATTAGAAATTTCATTTAGATGCCTCCTTTAATGCTTGAAGCATTGCACCCGCTTTATGCTCTGTTTCTTTAAATTCATTTTCTGCAACAGAATCCGAAACTATTCCTGCACCTGATTGCACGAATCCTTTTTTGTCATCAATGAATATGCTTCTAATTGCAATTGCAAAGTCGCAGCATCCATTGTATGAGAAATATCCTACAGCCCCCGCATATGGGCCTCTGGACTCTGTTTCCAATTCGTCAATGATTTCCATTGCTCTGACTTTTGGAGCTCCTGAAACTGTTCCTGCTGGAAACACTGCCTGAAACGCATCAAACATGTCGTTTTCAGGCGCTAAATTCCCAACAATATGACTAACTATGTGCTGTACATGGCTGAATCGCTTAATCTGCATTAGTGATTCTGGATGAACTGTTCCAAACTTGCACACTCTTCCAATGTCATTTCTGCCCAAATCTACTAGCATCGTATGTTCTGCTAGTTCTTTCTCATCATGAATTAATTCTTTAGACAATTGTTTATTTTTTTCCTCATCATCGGTGATTTTCCTAGTTCCTGCAATCGGAAATGTTTCAACTTTGTCTCCTGTTATCCTAACTAGCATTTCAGGTGATGCTCCGATGATTGTTTTCTTATTTTGTTTTAGATGATACATGTATGGCGATGGATTTAGTTTACGTAATGTTTTGTATAGTGTTAGGTTGTCTCCACTAGACTCAAATGCAAATTTTCTGGACAGTACAACTTGGAATATGTCTCCATCATGAATGTACTTTTTTGCCTTGTTTACAATATTTGAAAATTTTTCTTCATTCAGGTTTGGTGTGACATCACTGGAATGAAACTCCTCAAATTCATCTTCACTTATTTTCAATTTATCAAATCTATTCTCGTCATGATAAAAATAAAATAGCTTTTTGTGTATATTGTCATACAATATTCCGTCATCATAAATGCCAAATTCCATTAATGGTTGTGGCGAGTTATGAGCATCCTGTATATTTTCTACTAGTCTTATTGCATCATAGTTTACTACTCCGACTGCACCTCCCAAATATCTATAACTTTGATCATCTGATTTGCTCAGTAGTTTTTTTAGCTCTGTAAATGGCTCTGCTGTTTGCATGGTCCGTATTTCTCCTTTTTGAATTATTTCCACTTTGTCCAAATATCCTTTAAGAATAATTTTTGGATCAAATCCCATAACTGATGTTTCAGCTAAAACTTCAGGACCTGTCAATGATTCAAAAAGAAATGAATGTGAATAGTTTCTAGAAATTTTATTGTAAATTTGAAATTGATTCTCAGATAAATCTAATGGTATTACTTTTGCTTGAGCATTTCCAAAGGTGTCCACCCATAGACAAAATTTTGATGCTTTATTATTTAAATTGATGAGACTTTGTGTCTGCACTTTTTTTGTCTAAAATAGTCTGTTTCTCAGGCATGATATTATTACCGTATAGTACGGTACCTTTATATTATATTTGATCGTAGAATTGTTGCCATGCAGGGGGTAAAACAAGCAATCATGCAAGATATGCAAATTCTCAAAAATACACGTGGTGTACAATCATCTGTTTCTAAAGTTGAGTGCTATATTTGCGGGAAAGGATTGCAAGATGGTCATTCCATATCTGCCAAGACACTATCAAATGGAATAGTTTTGTTTTGTGATGTTCATTATTCATTACAGTAAACTTCGGACATACATTATATGCTTAATTTAAATTCAATTTGTTACTATGAAATTTTGCCCTGATTGTGATTCAAAGCTTTCACAAAATCTTGCTGATGTTGCCAGTCCAGGAATTTGTCCTAAATGCAATCCTGAATTGATTACTAAAAAAAAGATTTCTTACGGGATGAATTATTCAGGAAAAACAAAACGATGTTCTAAAGGATGTGGTGCAGATATCTATTGGGATGAACTCTTCAAATCTGAAAGCGGAAAATTTATCCCAATGGATGCAAGAACTGATGAGCCCCATAATTGTAGTGCATCAATTAAGGATTCTGATGATGGGTATTTTATTTCAGGAACCACAAAAACACAAACACCTTCTAAAAATCACAATGAAATCATTCCTAAAACTATCATTCCATTTTCTGAAAATTTGTTATTTGATATTAGCAAAATAAATCAATTTGAAATCGATGCTGATCCTATTATTCATGAAATAGTTCAAGGTCACAAAGATGAATCTTTGGGTATAATACATTATCAACATCTGGTTTCGTCTGAACCTGAAAAGATACCTCTTGATCATATGGCTGATATTTTATCTAAAAATATTTTAGATGGATTAAAAGAATGTGGTTTTACTGGACTACTTCCATTCCAGGAAAAATCAATTCGTTCAATTTTGAAAGGAGAAAATTCAATCATTTCTGCACCCACTGGTTCTGGTAAAACTGAGGCATTTACAATACCTGTACTACAAAAAATTTCTGAAAATCCTGCTCCAGGTGTGGCTGTTTTGCTCATTTATCCGCTTAATGCCCTAATTGATGACCAAGTCTACAAAGTTTCTGATTTAATTGAAAAATGTGGGTTGGATGAAAAAATTGCAGCGTATTCTATTCATGGCAATCAAAGTACTCAATATAAGGACAAAATTCTTTCAGAATCTTATTCCAAATCATTAATTCTTGCAACCAATTTTGATTTCATAAATTATCATCTAATCTTGCAAGATAAAAAATGGAATCAATTATTCAAAAATGCAAAAATTATGGTGATGGATGAAGCTCATTCCTATACCAGCTTTCATGGTTCTAACGTGTATCATGTTTTAAAGAGAATGAAAAAGTATATGGGTAAAACTCAATTTGTTGGTTCCTCTGCAACTCTTGATAATTCAAAGGATTTTTTTTCAAATATATTTGACTTGCCTGAAAATTCATTTTCATACATTGAAAGTAAATTTGGAAGAAAACAAAATATGCATTTATTTTTCATAATGCCTAGAAAATTTGGACAACGTACAACTATGGAAATGCTTACCTCAATTTGTTTTAGAAATAATGCAAAACAATTGGTGTTTAGTAACACTCACAATGATGCAGAATTTCTAGCAACAAACGTTGAAGATGCAAATGATGGAATTCGTATACAAATACATCGTAGTGGTCTTGATCAGTCTGATAAAAAATTATATGAAACTCAGATGAAGCTTGGAGAATTAGATGTATTGTCATGTACTCCAACACTGGAGTTGGGAATTGACATCGGTCATGTTGATGTGGTTATCTCTTCATTCAAAAATGAATATGATTCATTTGTTCAAAGAATTGGTCGCGCAGGAAGAAAGGGTCAAAAATCATTTGCTATTTGCGTATTTGACCCTGAAGATGCAACCTGTCACTATTTTGCTAGACATATCACAGAATATCTTAATCAGGAACACATTATTCAAATTAACAAAAAAAATCCTATAATTTCTGATAAACATGTAGCATCTGTCGGTATTGAACAGCATGCTGCAATTGAGCCTGATAAATCCAAATTTTTTGATTTTGCAAATAGCGTTAGTTTGAGAGGTACATCTGGTGAGATTACAATTTATTTTAAATCTAAAAAGATTGGAACTCGTGATGTTCCTGTAGGATACTACCAATTACATCAAAAAGCAATCTATCATTTCAACAAACTAAATTATGAAGTTGATCATATAACAAAGACTCCCAACGGGGCCAATGTGTACTTGATTAAATCTACTGAAAATCAAAAAAGAACAATTCCTATTGTAAAAACTTCACTTTTAAAAACATCTGAAAAAAATGCAATTCATAGAGAAATTAATCCTGCTAGAAAATTTACTCAAAAAATCTCTTTAAGATTTGGTTTGATTGATCTCAATAGAGTCATCACTGGCTATTTGAAAGGCAATTACAACGATTCTGTAGAAAAATTTGAAACGTATAATGGCGATTCAATTCCATCCTGGAAAAACTTTCATTGGAAATCAAAACATTCTGCAGTGGGTATAGAGTTACCCTCTGACCTTTTACTGAAAAAATCTAACTTAGATGAAAAAAACACGATAATTTCAGATTCCAAGATCCATACAATTACTCATGTACTAGTCAATGCAAGTAAAATCATTACAAAATCTGAATCAAATGACATTGATTCGTATAATGAAGGTGGAATAATCTATCTATATGATAATACTTCAGATGGCTATAACGGATGCAGTAAAATAATTTTTGATAATTTTGAAAAAATACTCCAAACATGTTATTCTTTGTTAAATGATTGTGATTGTCCTGTTGATGAAACACAGAAAAAACTTGTTCAAAATGGTGAAATCTGGGGCGGATGTCCAAAATGTACATTTACTACAAATTATTGTCAAACAAAAAATAAGGATCTTTCAAAAATTGCTGCAAAAGAATTCTTTAGTATTTTCAAACATACTTAATACTCTGCATTAAATGATAACTTCATGGGATTACGACAAACCTTAGCTAAATTTTGTATCATGAAAAAGGTTAGAGACAAGGCAAACGAGCCTGAAGAAAAATAATTTTAAAATTTAATCAAAAAACTATTAATCAATTTATCACTTTTCTAGTTATGCCACTAGATAAAATACCTGATTCGGAAGACTTTGCTCTAACTCATAATTCAACGATATTACACACTAAAGGCAAGCCTGTTGCATGTATAATTGATGATTCTCAAAATGAGTCTAGATATGCATCTTTGGTAAATGATCCAACTCTCAAGGCTAGTTTGATTGGATTTTTGAATAAACATAATGATTTGGGATTGCTAATGGGATTCAAATTAAAGATTCAATCTGGCACTGAATTCTTCGAATACACTGTATATCCAAATGAAGAGTTTATCGATACTGTCATTTTTGATGAATCCATTTTTATAATTAATGACAAACTAGAAAATATTTTTTCATTAAGAAGAATTGTGACAGATCAATTTGTAAAAACAAGATCAGAGTTTGAAAAATTTAAAAAAATGATGGCGTGATCTGTGTTTTATTTCTGCTTGCCAATCATTCAATAACTACTATTATCAGAAATTTTTAATGGCAAACTTTGCATCTATGCTAAAGGCCAGAGAGCCAGTTCTTTTGGACCGAGAAGATGGTCATTGGTATGAAACCAAATTTGATAAAGTATATCCTTCTATCAGTACAATTCTTTCAGACACAGCCCCTGAACATAAAAAAAATGGATTGAAAAATTGGAAGGAAAACGAACCTGCACATGAATACATTACAAAACAAGCTCAGGACATTGGAACCCAATCCCACAAAATCATTGAAGATTATTTGAATGGCAATTTGGCTTTGGAAGAATTTGATTTGTTGCCTATTGCACATTTTAATAATTTGAAACCCTTTCTTGAGAATATTTCTAATGTTACCTCCATAGAACAAAGAATGTATTCTGATAAACTAAAGGTTGCAGGAACTAGTGATCTAATTGCAGAGTATGATGGAGAATTATCCATTATTGACTATAAAACAAAACGAAAACCTCAGATAGACAATTACATGTATGAATATTACCTGCAAACTACCTGTTATGCTCAAATGTTTGAAGAAGTGACAGGTGAGAAAATCAACCAAGTGGTGATTTTAGTCAGTAGTGAAAAAAACACTAGGCAAGAATTTATCAAAATATGCGATGATTATGTAGAACCAATGAATGAACGAATTGAGAAATATTATTTGAATAATTTGTTGTAGATGATAATTGAATTTCTAATGGATTGTATGAATTTAACACGTCGTTGAGATTTTTTTGAAGTAAATTACGATAGTAATCAAAACCAAGCAGTTATTCATTGTTAACTCTATGTTCTGGTTCCAACACCAACCTCATTACTGAAGATATTTTTACCAGTTGATTACAATCTGTAAAGTGCATCTCACTGTAAAATAAAAGTAGTATTGTAATGATTATGAATATTTGTTTATTTTTACAACGTAATCTTGCATAAACTTAAGGCTGTTTTAGAAATTAGAATTAGTACACATCTAATAATATTCAAATTCTGCAAATCTATTAAAACATATGAAAAAATTAGGTGATAAACAATCAGAGTTTTGTAAAAAATGTAAATCTAAACAAAAATTTGAAGTTTCAGAAATAAGTGAATATGGTGAAGCTTATGGAATTTGTGATGGATGTTGTAACTCTCAAAAACTATAATTCTTAAAATATTATAATTTAGAAGAAAATGATTTAAGAATCAAACAGATATTGGTATAAAGAAAAAAAGGATAAATTACGAGCTATTGCTTGAGGCGAATTGAAAAGAGAGGATTATCTCAAAGAGGATTCACTGTATTAACATGAAAACTGAAAAACAAATCAAGGCACTAAAAATGGAATTAATGGAGACGCTAAAACCTGTAGATAATGCATATTATGGATTATCCCTTGAAAATCTAATTGCCAATAATTAATTACGTTGAATTGGTTTTGGGAGTTTTTTTGTGACAAATTTGCCAATAGTCTCTTTTGAGTAATCAATCCCGTGTGTGTCATTCATGTGTTGCCAATAATCAAAAATTACTCCTTCGATTTCCCCTAATGATACAAAGTCACAATCAAAACCATAATTCTCACACCTGATGCTTACCATGTTAAGATAATCCCCTAATTAAATAAAAAGAAAGTTGTAGAAAGAATGAACATTTGTTTAATTTCTTAGAAATGATCGCTAATAAGACAAATTTTCATATCAGTTAATCTAGAGTTTAGAATCTGATAACTAAATCGTCACAAACACAATGATGAATGCAACTGCAACTATGGCGATAGATACTTTCATGAACGCTGACATTGAACCTGGTTTATTATTTGAGATTATATTCGTTATACGTACTAGGGACTCTGTACAATGATAAATCTATCCACATGTGATGCCTCCATTAATTCTAAAGGTAGTCCAATAGATAAGCATTAAATGAATTAGTGAAACTTCCACTAAAATCAGATTAACAAAAATTGTAAGTGCAGAGTAAGGTGCAATGTGATTTTCTATTTTGTACACTTTTCACAAAAAGTTTCTTAGATTTTAACATCCAGAGATATTTCAATGTTGGATAAGTGACATTTGGAGCACATCATTTTTTTTGGAATTATTCAGTAAATCAAAGCGAATTGAATTCTCTGATTGAAAATTAGTCTGATCTAGGTCAAAATTTTATAATTAAACCACTAGATCCTTGTAAGAAAATATCATTTTTTTAAACTCTTGACATCTGCTAGATTTCTCAGTTGATTTTTTGTGTGACCTGAAGTGTTAACAAATCATTTTTGAAAAATCAGATGCCTGCCATGGCAAAAAAATACAATTAACCTACGTTTCCCGTAGGAAGGCTTCCTGATTTATCTAAATTTGATTTACAAACTTTACAATACAGTCTAACCTCAGTTGATGGAAATTCTGTTCCACAATTTTTACAAATGTAAAACGTCTTTTCATTCATAACTTTATTGCAAGGATTATGAACTTAAGCGTATTGCTATATTCTAAAAAAATACCTATCATTTATTTTTTTAGCCCCATCTAATCAGGACAATCTAATTTTCATATGGTTTAAATTTAATCTTGTGTAAACGTGCACATGAAAGACGAATCATGTAGACGATGTGGAAACGAATTAGAGGTAAACAAAAAATGCGATGTTTGCTACAAACCCAACCAACTTTATTGTCATGAATGTGGATATGTCTCAGCAGAGCAAATTCATTTTCAATGCATGATGATTGATATGGACCATACATTACTTGCAAACTAGTCTCAGGGTTATTCTAGTACAGAAATAAATTACACTGTCTCTGACATTTCTTATGGCAGACAAAATTACTGCAAGTGATCTAAAGTCACAAAAAAACGTTTTTGTGATCATTGATGTCCGAGAATCAGATGAATTAGAGGGTGGGGTAATAGAAGACTCTGTTCACATGTCTTTGGGGCTATCTATTAGAAATGCAAAGAAAAAACAAATTGAAGATATGAGAGACAAGAAAATTTGCACATATTGTGGAACTGGCTATAGGGGAAATATTGCAGCTGATGAATTAGCAAAAGAAGGATTCAATACAGTTACGCTTGATGGCGGTTACTCTGCATGGAATCAATCTTAATTTTTTTTATTCATTCCAAATTGATTGAGTTTTAAGCCATTTAATCAAGTCCTGATAGAGCCTACTTTTTTGCATGTTCAGTACTCCGATTTCTAGGTTTGTGGATGATTTTACAGTTTTCGTATAGTTTTCGTATACTGCAAAAATTATTTTGTCTAGAAACATTTCATTTTGCATTTCTTTTTTAGCCAACTCTTCTGATTCGGTCATTGCAAAACTGGCAAATAGTACCCCATCAACCCAATATGCATTGGCAGCCTCCAGAGATGACATCATGCCAATGAGATCATCCAGGCTTAGTTTGATCATGTCTCGAACATAGATTTTATCATATGGTTTATGAACAAATTCTGTCATGAAATTTCCTTTTTGTATGGCCTAATGAATATTTGGAAATTTTATAACTAGTTTTTTTAAAATAACTTTATGCCTGAAGCATCTGATGATGTATCCACACATGATGTGTTTGTAACTGATTTTCCAAAAAAAGGATTTGGGATTGTAGATTATCTTCAAGGACGTGTTCATTTTGCTCTGCTTGATCAAATGAAACTCATGAGTAAATCTGGAATGAATCAAACTCAAATTAAAGAAACAATCCTTGCAACCATTACTGAAATCATTGATAATTTTGAACCTGAAAAAGAATCAAAAAGTTCTTGATTCCATCTTTGTAGATTCTGCCATGATTATTTTGTGACACTGACAATAGCAGTTAGTATGCGGTAAATCATTATCCATTCTATACTTACATTCTTTTGTATGTTCTATCATCAATTTTCATCCCTCTTGACATGCTGTGCCATTTTTAGCATATTAAAAATAATTGTTTAAAACTAGATAAAGAATTTAGGTTTCTATGTTATTGTTTTGTAGGATCTTTGCTCAATATGTTTAGTACATGTTCTATGATTTGCTTTTGACCACCTTCATGCAGATCTGTTCTAACTGCATCAGAACCCATACTGACAAAAATCAAATTATTGTCTCCTAGAGGAAATGTCATCCTTGTAATCTTTTCAAATGTTGCAACGGCATACAATCCGCGTCCTATTTTTGGAGCTAATTCATTTCTACCTTTCCAAGCAACAGAAGCTCTTTTCAGTGATGCTGCAGTCTCGTCTGCAGATAGATAGTTTGTAATTCCTTCTCTGTGACTTGTAGCAAGTATATTGCCTTCATTGTCTGTAACTACACTGTGTCTAATATTGACATCTGAGTCCATTATCCTTTTCAAAAGAGCCACAAAATCCATATTCATGATAAATCTAAATATTACTTAAGCAATTCTGTGAATTTCATGCCTGATATCTTGCCGTAAAGAAATAATATCTAAATAATTTTAAAAATGAAGATTTTATTATTAGAAATTTTTATTGCTAACCCTCGAACGACTATTTCTGGAATAATCATTATTGCTAAAATTATTACCGATGTTTCAAAAAATCCTGGTAGTAAATAATTCTCTAAACCTCCACTAAATATGTAAAACTGAATGTATGTCATTCCAATACCAAAATACAATATAACATGTGGGTGTATGAAAAATGATTCTGGAATTCTAACAAATGATTTGTATTATCTCAGTTACCTCTACAAATTTCTAAAACACTACCAAATCATGACATGGTTAAAACAATTACAATTAATTTTGGTGGTGTTTCAGGCAAATCAGATCCAAATATTACTTTATGAGTATTGTTAATTTTAAAAAATAAAAATCTTAGAAATCTAAGATGATTATCAACGTTTTATAATTTTTCCATTTGACATTTCAGATTAGACTGCAGTCGAAATTATTTTTTTGATATTTTATTCCTCTGAGATTAACCAGGAAGCACCAATCATATCTTCCCATGTTGTTTGATTATTGTCATTTTCCATGTTATAGTCTGAAAAAATTTCTATTTAACGAAGATGAACAATTGATCAGTATCAATTTGAAGAACAAATTAGTAGTGATTCTTTAAATTGAATTTAAGTTATTGTTATTACCCGACCATATGTGGTGACGATTCAATCTTAGAATTATTTTGAATCTCACCATTTCTTATTCTTCAATTTGAGAACTTGCATTTTTTTCATAATAGTACTCTTGTTTTTTCAAATCTTTTTCAGAAATAATTCTGCATTTTCTTATTGGTACAAGTCTTGAGATTTGCTCATAGGTGCTCATATCTCGGACATCTGCAGCGTACGCAATTTGTAATAGCGGCGATTTTTCCTCGATCATCGGCTTTGCCTGTTCATATCCTCCACTTTGTCTCATGCCCGTCCTGAATAGCCCTAAATGGTTACCCGTTTTTGACATTTGAGGATCTTGATAACAACAAATTGCAAATTCATCGTTGTCTTTTTCAATAATTGTTAATCTGGTAAATTTGTCACTCCAATCTTCTACTTCTTTGGCCATCAGTATGGCTTCTTTTTTATCTTCAAATACTGTTGAAACCACTAATCTGTCTTTTTCATATGCCCATGAAATTCCATAGAAATCCTTTTGCCAATCAATTTCAAAAGACATGTTTGTTGTCTAAAAATTATCAAATTAATGCTTTTGATTCATGATTTTTTGGAGGTTTGTATCGTAATTTCCATTTACAGATCATGTCATACAAAATTGATAGGGTCTATAATCAAAATTTTGAAAATTGGTTATATTTTTTAATTTTAATTAAACAAATGTTTGGGAAATGACCAATTCTTCTTTTATACCTGGAGGTTATACTGTTTATGACGACTTCGTTTAGCAGTCTAGGCATGCTATAAACGACTGCTATTCCAAGACGTCTATTGATTTCGTTTTTTAATCAATGCTTCTTCTGGCGTTTTTTCTTTGTTTGATTCCCAATGCCAAATATGATGTTTTTTCCAGTGAGTGTATAGTTCTTCAGTGGTGGGTTCTTTTCCAAGTGGAGAACCGCATATTTTACACTGTATCATTTTTTGCATCCTTTGTATTCTTCTTTTTTGTTTTAATTATTGGATGACATTGTACAGGAAAGTTTTCATCATCATCATCCATGATACAATGAGAAATTATGCAAAATTAAGAGTTTTGCTGTCTAGAAATATTGTTTTTTGATTTTTTATTCATCTTATACTTGTCTCTCTTTCTTTTTCTCTCCAAACCCATTATTTCATATGTTTTCCCCCATGCACAAAGTTTCATTTCTCCTGAAATCTCATCATGAATTGACTCACATGATCCATTTGATAATAATTCGCCAATAATCGTCCATGTCATATCTTCAGAAACCTCAAATTTGTGAGGAATTGTTGAGATCTTTGTAAAATATCCATTATTTGAATTCCTCAAAACAAACTGCTCAATTTTTTGCTCTACAGTCAAGCTAGGTTCTCGTTTTTTAAAATTTCTATATGGTTTTCTTTCAGACATTATTTTACTTACTCCTATCTTGTATTTTAGATAAATCATTCAGCGTTAAGTGTATCCGGATCATTGTTTCCTGGCAAGTATGTGTCGCCTAATTTTTCTTTCATTTTTTCATCAAATTCTTCTTGTAGTCTTGTGAGGTATAATTCAGCTTCTGTTTCATCTTCCGGTATACCTGTATCTGTAGTGTAGTTGAAACCTGTTGCTAAATGATAAAATTCTTCAAAAAATTCTTTGCAGTCAATTACATCTGCCTTGTTGTCTATGGCTACTACCAGGCAATCATTATCAATTCTAAAATTCAGACATACTTCTTCTTCAATCATGACATCTGCCATTACTGCCATAAGGTATGGTATGTATTTCGCTTCCAGTTTTCCTTGATCATTATTTGCAATCCATAATTCGTTATCCTCTAACAAATTATCGAAAGTTCTAACTGTAACGTCTCGTATGTCTGAATCTGGATATGCAAGTTTTGACTTCCAGGATTCTACGGTACTTTTAGGCTTGACATATGCTACATCAAATCTTAAATTTTGATTAATTTGCTCAAATTCCCATATCTGCTTGTTGGTCCACATTGGCGAAAATTTTTCAATCAATTTTCTTGTTATTTGATCCAATGGTCTTTTCAATTTTTTTCAGTAGTTTAATCTTATCTAGAACTAAATTGTAACAAATATTACTTGGCAAACGTTTTGTTGTTTACACATAAAGACAAAAAGGATATTAAAAATTCTTGAAAAACTGAGTGAATCAAAAATGAAGATTGGAATCTATTCTAAAGTATAATATGTTTAATTTTGAATTAATTATTGATTCATGATTTGAAAAATTCCATAGCGCATTTTGCTAATTCTTGATTAGAATGTTTCTTAATTTCATGTTTTATAATTTGAACCAATACATGTCTCTTGCTCAAAAAGTCTATTGATTATTTGTTTCATATGACATTACCCTATTCTTTAGTTGATTTTGATTTTGTTGAAAGATTATACGTTTGACGATCAAATTTACAGTTTCATAATGGCTTCTTTGCTATTAAATTATATTTTGATTTTATGCTTTTTTATTATTTTTTAATTCAATTGAAACATTTGTGATTTATTTTTTTGTATAAATGATGATGACTTATATTTAATTTTAAAATTATTTATGTAATCTTGGGTGAAAAATTTAAAAATAAATTATATTGTATTTGTAATGAACATGTTATTTTTGATGTAATTGATGAGATTGAATGTGACTGGGGGGTTCATTCGGTAGTTCAGTGTCCAAAATGTGAGGAATTATTCTCTACAGACAAGGAATGCCCTGCATTTCAAAATATTTTAAAATTATTGAACAATAATCCTTCCTTATATTCAGATAAAGAAAAATCTGAATACCTGTCTAATTCTCATCCAAATTAAATTTTTTTACACACAAAAAAATTGATTATCAATGCATAATATAATACAAAATTGAAAGATATTTTTTCTTGATGCCTATCAAAAACGTTTAGCATTCTTAATAGACTAAACAATTAAAGCTGAAAATCCAAGGAATGGCTAATTAATGAAATCAATCAATCAAACAAATCGACGCAATTGTGGATTATTAGACTACAATTCTAATTTTGAAATTGAGTTCTAATTATCCAAATAATAGAACTAATCCTACAACTAATGCAGCTACTGAAATTCCCATTGAAATATAAAATTTTTTCATCATTGTCATTTGACTAAATTTACTAAAATTAATAGTTTAGATATGTGAAAGCAAGCAAGTTTGATATCTTTTATCATCGGCCCTTTGGGGGTTACAGTTTGGATATCCAACCCGCAAACACCTTGCTTTCAATATTTGTATTGATTAGTATTTTCAAAAATTGTTAAAATAAAACACGTCTTGAATTTTAATCAAAAAGGGTTGAAAAAGTGATCCTTTTCCAATTTTTTGTAAATTTGAGCCTATAATTTAAAAATTATTTTTGAAAACTAAATTTATTTGATATTTCGTTGATCTTTTATTTCAATTTGTTTATTTTAAACAAGTTTCAATGTTTGTCGACATACCTAAATTTGTCCTAACTGCTACATGCACTAATACTATTTTCGTCAAATACACCTTATTGTAAGTTTTTTAATTTGATAAAAAATAAGAGAATGATTTTATTCCAATAATGAATAGTTTGTATCATGAGCGAGAATGTTGTTTATAGTTGGACGCCTGATTTTTATCTCAAGTGGTCTGATTTTAAAGCCGAATCAAACCCTGCAATTTTTGAAGATTCTCACAGTGTAATAAAATATCAATTTACATGGATTTTAAATTCTGATATGATCAATGATCAAATTATGTTCTTGATTGAAGACATTCAGCTTGTTGTAGAATTTAATCCTCTTTTATCTTGGGTTAGGCATTCTGAATCAAATGATAATCTACTAAAACATGAACAGGGAAATTTTGATTTAGCTGAGCTAGTTAAACGTGAAAATCTTAAAAAATTACAAGATATATTTTATTCAAAACATTTTCCTACAAGAGGACAAAATGATGAACAAAGAAAACAGTTTGCAAAAGAAGATTCTGGAAAGATGATTGTAGGTGAAGTCAATAAATTACAACAATTGTATGATAAAAAACGCCTCAAATATCAGGATGAAACCAATTATGGTCAAAATGCATCAAAACAATCCGAGTATGATTTAATTTTTAAAGAATTAAGATCATAATTTATTTCGCTGAATAGCTTGATTTGTATTATGTCTATTTTTACGTCTATTTGTAAAATCTGTAAGTCTTTTTGAATTCAAGTGAGATAAATTGTCTGAATTTAAACTAGGCTTATGGAAAACAAATGGGATGTGCAGAAAAACAAAATAAGTCCTTGCAATTTTTGTATATTAGATCCTTCTAGTGATGTCTAGGTTCTATTTTCAATAATTTTATTTTCAGGAATTGAATTTATGTAATTTACTAAACTTCTATAGTATTTTAAATGAAAATTTAAATCATTAATTTCGGTTTGTTTTAATTCTTCAAGCTCTGGACCAAAATCACTTTTGTTTGATTCAATATGGTTTAATGTATTATCATTTACTTCAATCATATGAAAAAGACTGTGTAGTACTTCTCCCTTTGTAAGGGTTTTATCGCATGATTTTTTTAGCAATGCCTCTACCCAATCCATGTTTATTTTGAAAATAATTGTTATATCCCCTCCAGAATTTGAATTCTTTAGACTTGTACTCTATTTTTTTTAATCTGAAATGGAATGATTATTTCTTTTTTTCCTGTTTTTTCCTGTCCATAATTTCTTTATTTCTTTCAATGTCTGAATGAACCTCTACATGCTCATAAAGTTCATCTTTTGAATCAAATAATTGTTCACAGTAATAGCACTGATGCATATCTGAATAATACATATCTTAGATAAATTACTTTTCTTATAATTCGTAAAACTTGTTCCTAATAATAAAATATGATGTTTGGAGTATGCCCTGTCTGTTCCTAAAAAATAAAATAAAATGGAAAATAATCTATTTTAGATTATTTTCCAGCTTCTGCTCTAATTTTTGCTGACAGTTCTGCATAAGGATCTTCATGCCACTGTTCCTTGTTTAATTCAACCATCCCTAATTCTGAAGAGAAGGCTCCTTGTTCAGCTGCTGGTGCTAATTCAGATCCTTCTTGGAGATAATTTTGTTGGTTATCGTGTGCATAGACCATAATTCCGACCATTGCTGCAACACCAACTGCTATCCCCGCGATTATCATTGCGTTTGACATGCCATGATTCAGAATTTTTTATATTAATCCAGTATGTATACAATGCATTGCAGTGCACCAAATTAATGGGTTTCTAACTCTATTTTGGAATTACATATAGGTAATTTTCCTGATTCATTTTTGAATTGCTCAATTAATTGTAACTGCAGTTCTTTTGGATTTTCGGCAAATACTCTTTGGTAAAATGAAGTTTTTTGTTTACATTCATTTCCTTCAAACTCTGTATCAACATATGTTTCAAATGTCTTTTCCAGACTGTCTGTTTCTCCGATGTAAATTGGATCTCTGTTTCTATTATAAAGCACATAGACTCCTGAATTAGGCTTTACAAATTTGGCACTATCTACCCAAACTCTCATCTTATCTTCTAATAATTCCATACTATTACCTAATATCACTGATATTAAACTAGATTGCAAAGATGATGATATCAAAAGAACCTCCATGCTTTTAATATTGAGAACAAAGAGGTGAAATCCTGTCTATTCTAGAAAGTTTTCCAGATCAATTTACCCCTAGAGAAATACAAAAAGAGATTATCTTTGAAATCGAAGAGAAATTAAAATCAGGATATAAAAAAATTATTTTGTGTGCTCCCACTGGCGTTGGAAAATCCCTTGTTGGTGCAACTATTTCTAGTTATTTTGATAGCTCCTTTACAGTTACTGCATCTAAACATCTTCAAGATCAATACATCAAGGACATACCATTTCTAAAGCCTGTTAAAGGAAAGCAAAATTTTCCTTGTCTTAAGTTAATGGCTGCTGAAAAAGTAGATAATTCAAGAAGGGCAACGAGATGGGGTCTGACATGCGATAAGGGACAGTGTCAGGAAAGAGTATCTAAAAATGGAAAAGAAATTTTTGAAGTGTGTAGATTCAAACCTACAATTAAACAAGTTGAAGAAAATACGGCAGATTCCCAGTCTTGTCACTATTATATGCAAAAATATGATGCCCTTGTTTCAAAGCATTCGTTATGGAATTATCACGCATTTTTTACAATAATGAAATTCAACAAAAAACTTTTTGAAGAATATTTGGATAGAAAAGTAACTATATTTGATGAGGCTCATAAGATTGAAGATCAAATAATTCAATTTGTGGGATTTGATATTTTCAGTGGGCAAGTTGATGAGTGCAATCTTAATTTGGACAAATACAATTTTACAGATTTGGATTCCATGATTCAGCTAACTGATGATATGGCTTATTCGTATGCGAAAAAAATCAAAGACATCAAAGAAAGTTCTGCATTTCAAAATGATCCTGATTATGAATTGATTACAGGATTAGAGCGACGTCATGATAGATCTGCCCAAGCAAAAATAGACATTATGGCTGACAAAGATAACTTTGTTGTAAATAATCCCGTTAAAGACTTGAATGGAAATTTTAGAACTGTTTCTGTAAAACCTATTGATGTTTCAAAATTTGCAAACACTTTTTTTGAAACTGAATATCAAATTTTTATGTCTGCAACAATTGACAAATCCAGTTTTTGTGAGAATATGGGATTGCAAAAGGATGATGTTGCATTTGTTGATACGGTAAAGTCTCCTTTTCCTATTGAAAATAGGACAATTGATTTTCTGAATATTCGACGACTTAGCTATGGGTCAACTGAAGAAGATGAGCTTGAAGTAATCAAAACCATTGACAGAATAATGAATGAACATTCAGATGAACGTGGGTTGATTTTAACTTCTTCTATTTCCAGATGCCAGAAAATTTTACGATACCTTTCTCCTAAAAACACTCAAAGGATTAGAATTTGTCACAGTAGAAACCAAGATGGAAAAACTCAAGATGAGATAATTTCTGAACATGTGGCTGATCCCACTGGTGTTCTACTTTCCTCTTCACTTTGGGAGGGTGTTGATTTGAAAGATGATTTGTCTAGGTTTCAGATCATTGCAAAGGTTCCATATCCAAATTATACTGAAAAGAGAACAAAGGCCAAGATGAGCAAATTTCCTACATGGTACACTTCTCAAACTTTGACAAAATTACTACAAGGATTTGGCCGTTCAATTAGAAGTGACGGTGACTGGGCAAAAACATATGTTTTGGACACTGCCGCAAACAATGTATTTTTTAAGGGGCAACAAATGATTCCAAGGGCATATTATGACGTTTTAGGAATGGACAACCAATAATCTTTTTTTAAAATAGCTATCTTCTTGAACAGCCACATTTTACATAAACCATCTTGAATTCGCCGTTTGTTTTGATATTGTGAGACATTGGTTTTCGACACTGCTGACATTCGTTAAATCCAAAATATTCTTCGACTTGGATCATGTTATACTCCCATGACTTTTTACCTTCGTTCCAGGAGACTGAATTAATTTCAGTTGGGGTATCCATTATACTCATTGTGGAATTAAATTCATTAATTAATTTTTAAATTTTTTATGGATTGAGATTTTTGAAATCCAAACATTTTGTATCAAATTTGTTTAAATATTGTTTGGCATTAATTTGAGAGTCTGTCACGTATAATTCACAGGTTTCAGAATCGATAAGCGTACTTGTATTGTCATTACTCATGAATTGTAATGTAAGAATGGCCACAAGCACAATTATTACAATGATTGCAAACTTGCTTGAATAGATATCCATGTCTTTTTCTAATATAATTTTGAACTTAAGTTTAATCATGTTGTAAAAAAGCAGTGTGTGATAACAATATCGAAAATTACCTTTTATCGACAGCCATCATTTTAGAAGTGCAATTTTATTTTTCTTTCGTATCATCTATGAAAACAATTTCATATCATGATCATTCTTCTCGTAGGAAAATTGTCTATTTCTACGGATTTGCAGTAGTGATTGCACCTTGTGCTGCAGATCCTACCAGTGTTGCAAATTTTGCAAGTGCTCCAGATGTATAGTTTGGTTTAGGTTTGCTCCATTGTTTTCTTCTATTTTCTAATTCTTCTTCAGATACGTGAAGATCAAGTACATTCGTTTCAGTGTCAATTGTTATCTCATCTCCATCTTTTACTAGGGCAATTGGACCTCCAACATATGCTTCAGGTGCCACATGACCCACCATGAATCCACGTGTACCTCCTGAGAATCGTCCATCAGTTACCATTGCAACTTTTTTGCCTAATCCTTGACCTACAAGTGCAGCAGTTGTGGCTAACATCTCTCTCATTCCAGGACCTCCTTTTGGCCCTTCATATCTGATTACCACAACATCCCCCTCATCAACCTCGCCTTTGGATACCGCATCAAATGCATATTCTTCTCTATCATACACACGAGCTTTTCCGGTAAATTTTGTCATTTCTACTCCGGCTGTTTTGATTACTGCCCCTTCTGGTGCTAGGCTTCCTTTGAGAACTACTGCGGTGCCAACTATGTGAAGTGGGTTTTCAATTGATCTTACAATGTGTTGTTCTACTTGAGGCATCTTCATTGAATCGAGATTTTCTTTAATTGTTTTACCTGTAACTGTAATACAGTTTTCATTGAGCAATCCTTTGCCAAGTAATTTTTTTAAAACAAATGGAATTCCGCCAATTTTGTCAAGTGAATTCATGACATAGTTTCCCCCTGGTTTCATATCTGCTAGATGGGGGGTTTTTTTTCTTATTCTTTCAAAATCATCATATGTTAATTTGATATCCACTTCATTTGCAAGTGCAAGTAGGTGTAGAATTCCGTTAGTTGATCCTCCGACAGAATTTAGCATCATTATTGCATTTTCAAAGGCTTCAAAAGTTAAGATTTCTTTTGGTCTGATATTCATCTCTAATAATTTGGCACATGCAACTCCTGTATCGTATACCATTTCTTCTCTTCTATCGTCTTCTGCTGGGGGGCTAGCACTTCCTGGTAATGCAAGACCTATTGCTTCAGAAATTGATGCCATTGTGTTTGCCGTAAACATTCCTCCACAGGATCCTGCATTTGGACATGCCGTATTTTCAATATTTTTTAACGCTTCAAGGGATAGTTCTCCTGCATCATATGCGCCCACTGCTTCATAGACATCAACTACTGTCAATTCTTTACCGTCTAACATGCCTGGCATGATTGTTCCTCCGTATACAAATACTGATGGTATGTTTAGTCTGGCCATTGCCATCATTGTTCCGGGTAAGCTTTTGTCACAGCCTGCAATGCCTACAAGCGCATCATATTGATGTGCTCTAACCATTAATTCAATTGAATCTGCAATGACTTCACGAGAAACTAGTGATGATTTCATTCCTTCATGTCCCATTGCAATTCCATCACTTACTGCGATTGTTGAAAATTCTCTAGGTGTTGCGCCTGCATCTGAGACTCCTGCCTTAGCTTTGAGAGCTAATTTTGGAAGGTGGATGTTGCATGGTGTTGCCTCATTTCCTGTGTGACACACACCGATAAATTGTTTAGATAGATCATCGTCATTTAGTCCCATTGCTTTGTACATTGCTCTATGTGGTGATCGAGCTGTTCCTTCTACTACATTTCTACTGGAAATTTCCATGACATGTGATTTTCAGATTGCTATAATTTAGACTTTCTCTAGAGTCTAAATGTTATAATTTAATTCGATTAGGAGAAATGATTTCAAATGTCTAGTCTGAAAATACTCCGAACAAAGAAAACATCTCAAGAGAAAACAAAGACAAAGAAACAAGGGACTTAGGCTAGTATTTTCAAATCCGTCCAGAATTTTGAAAACTTTTGCATAGAAAAGCATGGGAAAAACAAAAAGAAACTGAGCAATTTATGCCTATTTTTATGATGATTTGAGCAAAAGAAACAAGATATCCTAGATATTTTCTGGCTAAAAGACTAACCACTAGAGGATATTGAGAATCTACCTTCACAAGAGGTGATTGCTGAAGAAATTAAGGATTCTTGGAATCTGCATTGGATTAGATAGATGAATTGATTGTTAATCTCAATAAAAAATAATCCAATCTCAATTTTAGTACTAAAAAATGTAAGTCATGTCAAAAAAGAAATGGCTTTTGAAGAGGTGGATGCATTACCTAATTCATACAAAGAAGGATTCTGAAAAAAGAGATTAATAATCTTCACATCCAACAAATTTATCGCTATTCATAACCAATAGTTCTCATGCCCACACAAGGCTTGTTTCCTTTGCTCCAACATTTACAAGAACAAGAAACAGCTTTTCCGCTTTTCAAGTCTTTAACGACTTTGTGAAAAACTCCCTCTCTGATTTTAGATTCAATCGATATTGCTTCATATCTATCAGGCTCTTGATCCGACTCTGCCAATAGAATTAGATAATTTTTCGGGTAGATTAGCATTGTTAAAATGAAAAAAGTGAGAAATAATCTCTACAGCTAACAAGTGATGCGTTCTCTGCTTAAAATCAAATATCTGAACTCTCAGTTTTTAATGCAAAATTCCCACATTTTGGGCACCTGTGCTTTTTCAAAAGTTCTTTATGAGTTTGCATACTTTTTTTAGAATACGTGATACGTTCCCCACAATCTTGACATACACCAGGTATGTCTCCTTTCGGAATCATGTCTTTTCCAATATTGCCATAGATATAATCCCATCAAATTTAGTCTAATCGTAAAAAATAAAGAAAAAGTAACGACAGGGCCGAATAATCACCTCTGTGCATCTATCAGATTGAAGAAATCAGAACCTTTTTCCATAAATCCACATCATACTATCATGGCTTTCATCTATGGAATTGCAGATAGTGAAAGGAGTCTTCTGAACAAATTACCCAATGAGGTTCATGATATTGATGATATGAGTAGGGTCAAAAAAGAATTTGAGGATAAGATTCAGAATGAAGGATCTGGTTTTTTTGCAGGTATAAGAAAATGGAATTACAAAAGACAAGTTAACAAGTTTGAGAAACCCGAAATCAGACTTTTTCATAAAGGGACTAGCGGTGAAAATCAAGTCATAGATGAATTAGCAAAGCTTGATGACAGTTTTCACATACTTTGTGGTGTAAGTATAGAATTACATTATTGGGTTACTTACAATGGACAAAAGAATCTAAAATCTGCTCAGATGGATTTGGTTGTTGTTTGTCCAAAAGGTATCTTTATGATTGAAGTGAAAAATTGGAGTAATCGATTTGCCAATAATAATGATAGCTTTAGTCCCTATGAACAAACTGAACGAGCTGGTCGAGTTCTATGGATTTCACTTCAAAAGGTGGCCAAAAATGTTCGTGTAACCAATATTTTATTGTCTATAAAGGGAAATTTACCCTACAATCAAAACTACCGTTCAGTTTATGTTTCAAGCTTGGATAGAATTAACCAGTTTCTAGAAAAAAGACAAGATGAATTGAATGAAAAAGAAGTAGAAAAAATTGTAAAAAGCCTAAAAGGTTTTGTTACAAACTAATTATGTATCTATTAGTTTTAAAACAAATAACTCAGGACAGGGAAAGTTTGTTAAACTACAAGTTTTGAATTGAATTATGGGATTCAAAAAAGGTATTCACAAGTGTGTAGAATGTGAGAAGAAAAAGCAAGAGGATCCTGATGATACAGGAATGTGTAGTAAATGCGGTGCAGCAGAAACTCGTCTTGAAAAAGCAATATACAAGGAATTACTCGACGAAGGAAGTTTTCCTTAAGATTAAGAAAAGTAGTCTTGGACCTTAAACTAAAATCACAAGTCTCTTTGATATCTTAAAAGAGTAGAACACTTTATGACTATCTCAGATAAAGAAAATGGAATGATCAACACCATCGCCCTTTATTTTACGGAAGGATTTTCATCCGAAATTGAACCCTTCCAGTTGTTACTTGGAGCAAGTATTGGAATCGTTGCAGTTGTAATCTTAATTAAGAAAATTAATACAGGAGAAATCAGAAATGACTCTTGAAATTATAGTATTTACACTACAATTCAGACTTCAGTAAACGATATTGATTAATTCTAATTTTTTTCATGCCTAATTTATCTAATAAAGGGACTTCGAGATTATTTATCAAATTGGGAATTCCTTTTGTGTCTATTTCAATGTGTGTCATGGGAAATTTGTTGATAAGGATCGAACTAAAAATCAAACGTTATTAAAAATCATCGTTTTAATTCAAAATAATCCCATGAAATGATTATGTACAAAATGCCATTCCTTATGGGTTTTAATCACACTAGATTTAGAAACCTATGAGACAGTATGTGAAAAGTGTAAAGATTTGACTTATAGATATACGTCGTTGTATTCTAAATTAACAAGCCCAAATCAAGATATCAATGGTTTGTTTCTTATTCCAAGAAATGAATCATGATTAGCTGCAAATTCTTGTGAGTCTTTTACATATTGTATGCTGTCCATCTGTCTTCCACAAATACATACTCCCAACTTGAAAGGTATTTTTTCTTGTCCACAACGAGGACATGTTTTGTAGTTTTCCATAATCATATTGGGACATGAGTGCATTTATGTTATCTGTTAACATTATGAACATTGTTAATATTATGAACATTGTTAATATTATGAACATTGTTAATATTATGAACATTGTTAATATTATGAACATTGTTAACACTATGCTTATACCAATAATGTGCAGTTTGATTTTATGAAAAAATCTTTCACGAATATTATTTTGCCTGCTACAAATTCAAAGAAATTTCATCTTCTTGCAAATAATTTAAATGAAAAATATGTTGTTAGTATGGGGTGGACTCCCAAATGTTTTTGCGTTGGAATCATTGATATTATAGATTCCACAAAAACTGTAGCAAAACTTTCTCAGAATGAAGCATCTAGATATTATGAAATTTTTTTAAACATTATGGCAAAAACTGTCAATCAGTTCAATGCTCATATTCTAAAAACTATGGGCGATAGCCTCTTGTTTTATTTCCCAGATACCTGTTATAATGACCGCAAATTTGGTTTTTTGAGTTCTATTGAATGTGGGTTTTCTTTGATTAATGCACATACAAGACTCAACTATCAATTAAAAGAAGAGTATCTGCCCAAAATTGATTTTAGGGTAAGCCTTGATTATGGAAATGTAACAATTATGAAAACTGTTGATTCTGCAATTGATCTTATAGGTTCGACAATTAACATATGTTCAAAAATTAATTCGCTAGCAGCAAAAAATGAAATGATCATTGGTAGTGATCTTCATGAACAACTAAAAAAATTCGATGAATACAAATTCAAACAATCTGGCAGTTATTCAGTTGACTTGAAACATCCTTATCCTACATACACTGTATCAAGAAAAAACTAATTCTGTCAACATATGTGTTCATGTAATCATTTTTGAATAGTTGATTTTTTTATGATTTACTAAAATATGTAATTTTTATTTTATCTGGACTCATTGTATTTTTCAATTGGTTTCAAAAATATACTATCTACAATTGCTACATCCACCGATATTGATGAATTTTTTAACATCTTCTGAAGTTGGTATTTCTAATCTTGTTGATTAACTCTTATCTCAATTTGATGCATTTTATGATCATGAGACAAAAGGACAAAATTCAAAATAAAATTTTTCAAACTGAATGATCTAAATCAGATTCATAATTTTTGAACTAAACAACAAACATTTACTACCTTTTTAGGTATAATCGGATTTATTCATTTTGTAAAGTAAGAATGAATAGATTTATTCTTTCCAATTTTGTTGCAGAATTATGTCAATGTTAGAAAACCCTAAAATGAAATTTCTTTTAATCATCCCGATAATTATAGCCATTATTTTTCTTGGAACCAGTATAATGGAACCTGCTGTGTATGATAACACTGAAAAACGAGAACAACTTTTAGCACAATTTACAATAAACTATGAATCAATGATGAATGCATGTAGTGAAGATGATCTTAACTCTGAAGAACTGCAATCGTGTCTTGATGCATTTGATGAAGTAAGGGAATTTTGTGTAATTGAAAATGTCGATCAATGTGGTGATGAGCAAATGGAACAATTAGAACAGAAATTATTGGAGATCTGATTGGTTCTGTTTTTCACAACAACCTTTCTCTCTCAAGTCAAAATCATCGCTAATGGGTAGCAAGTCAAAACCGCAATCACGGCCTGCACGTTGTAAAAACATCTTCCTTTTGACAAATACAGGCTCAAATATCCATTAATCCTGGATCTAAATTAATTTCACCTACACGATGTTCAAAGAAATCGGTCACAGATACAAGATAGTAGGACCTTCAAATCCGACATAAGAAGTGGTTCAGTACTGAAGAGATTTGCCACATATGATGTGTTGAAGGATTGGAAGTGATATGTTGTCTTTGGTGTGGAGATATCTTAAGATCAAAACTAGAATCAGTCATAAGCAAAAACCGGATAGTGGTTGCATATGAAATAAAGAGAATTTAAAAAAACAGAACACAGCCCATGCAAGATCCCGGTAAGTTTCCTTTAGAGTTTTTCACTCAGGGGGTAGAGGTGGACTTGTTCTGTATATACACATAACCTTGTCGAAGATAAGTATGTCTATGGATTTGTACTATAAATTTTAGAAAATTTATAAAAAAATATTTAAAATACTGTAAAAATTTCATTTTTGATTATAATTTTTTTAAACGGGTTCATAAATTATCTATTTTCAAGCCTGCAAGATTTAATTCCTAATTTTTTTAATTTTCATCTATGAATCACTCTAGTTTTTTAATTGGCAGGCAAATAACGTAATCTAGTTTGTCCATGAATTGTTTTGTGATTGGTTTTTTGAGATTGGATGTAATGAACATGACTCCATTGTATTTTTGAAGCCTTTTCACAAGATAATTTGTTTCCAAGTTTGCATATTTATCATGAGCATTATTGACTTTACTTCGCTTTCCAAACAAAGCATCAGCTTCATCAAAAAATAGGATTCCATTCATCTTTTTGGCTCTTTGAAAAATTTTACCGAGGTTCTTTTCAGTTTCTCCGATGTATTTTGATGAAACTTTTGATAGATCAAATATGTATAGTGGTTTGTCTTTTTTAATGCTTTTTTGATTTTGTATTTTGAAATAATTCTTTATCTTCATCATTTCTTTTGAGATTGATAGGTTATTTGCGAAATAGATGCCTCTTCTATTCGTAATGGCATGTGTTCGAATAGTTTTTTCAAGTGTTTTTCCTCTAATCGCTGTTCTTCTTGTAGTTGTTTTTGGTCTGACTGATGTAGAACGTATGATTCCTTTCACAATTATTTTCTTCTTTGCATTTGTTTTTCTCTTTACAGGAATGATTTTTTTCTCTTTCATTATAACGTAAAAAATTTACTTACATATCATAACAATACGTTGAATGTTTTTGATTAATTGAATACTTCTCTTAGTGCGATTATTTTGATTGCCATTATTTTTAGATTAGACATCTTGTCAAAGAATTCATTTTGAATTAACCCTGTGACACATTGCACATCTAGCTAGGTTGAGTAGTTCGTTTTAAGACTAGATGTTGAAATACTATGTTAGTAGTCACTTCGGATAACAAATGAAAACGGTTATTTGAAGAACGAAGATTAAATGAACCTAAATTAATCCAATTATAGAAGTGAAATTATGACAAACGAACCTGACTATTTTTACATGCCATGCACCAGAAATCCAAAACTGATGGATATGTTTCTCAAGGTTGGAGGATATGTAAAATTGATATTCTGTTCTACAACAATGGAGATTGGAGATGTTAATCACTAACACGACAAAAAATGAATTTTGTAATGAATTACGCATAATGTATACAATGAATAGAAATTATTTCAATTACCTAAATGATATGATGGCAAGCATTTACAAAAAGAGTATTCCGATACATCCACAGATTCATTGATCATGAAAACAATCTAATTTTTTAGAGAATCAATTTAATCTTAATAAATTGATTTTATTTTTTTATTTCTTGTTTTTCATTTTCAATTTATTAATTTTTTTCTTATAGATTTTTATTATTCATTGGAACACGTATTTTTTACAAGTTTTCAATGAAAAGAATCACCTTTATTTTACAATCATGACTGGGCATTTTGCCATCTGACTCACTTTATTGCTTACACTACCCAAAAGAAATTTGTTAAATCCACCTCTACCATGAGACCCAATAACGATTAGATCTATTTTCTTTGAATTTGAAAATGTAATAACCTGATTTGATGCCGATTTTGTTTCGAGAATATTTAATGAAATTGGAATATTTACATCTGCTGCAGGCTTTTCCAACTTTGAAAGAAAGTCTTTTGCAAATTTTTTTGCATCACTCATTATCTTTTTGTTTGTTCTTTTATCAATATACCACGCACCCACATCTTCTTTTTCTAAACATGTTAAGACATTGATTTTGGCATTATTGTTCTTTGCAATATCCAGTGCGACTCTAAATGCTTTTAGTGAATGCTTTGATCCGTCTATTGGTACTAGAATTTTTGTAATTGCCATCTCTTTACTTTACCACCATTATCGGACATTTTACTTTTTGTGTAATGCTGTTTGCAACACTGCCAAGGATCATCTTGTTCAAACCTGTTCTGCCATGAGAACCTATCACTACTAGATCGAATTTGCGTGAGTTGACATAGTTTGTAATTGCTTTTGCTACTGATGGATCTTGCAAAATTTTTAATGAAATTTTTATATTTTTTTCCTTTGCTGCAGATTCCAAGTTTGAAAAGGTTTTTTGGAGAGTTTTTGTATATTTTTCCAGCATTTTCTCGCTATATTTCATTGTAAATCCTATGGATGGTTGGTATATTCCAGTAACGACAGTAACTATTGTGATTTTACTTTTGTTTGACTCTGCAACATCTAAAGCTCTTTTAAAAGCCCTGTTTGAAAAGCTTGAAGAATCGTATGCTACCAAAATATTTTTGAAATCCATGACGATTAAAAGTTAAATTTACTCATTATTAATTCAAATCGTTGTCTTTTCTTTGTAGATTTATTGCCATTTACAACTAGTATTTTGCCGATTCTATTTTTCTAATGCTGAATTTAGAATTTTCATCTTGGATTTCCTATATTTTTTCAATGGGGTCTATTTGACTATAACATAGATTTTGTTGGCATTTTTGTTTTAAGACTTTCATTGAGTTTAAATTCATAAATATTCTGGATAATCTTGTGGAAGAAAAAACATTAGAATGTCCTGTATGTAAGAGCAACAAAGCTGAGATTGCAGGAGAGAATGTCAAATTAAGTGGAAGATTTGATGACAAGGAATTTCTTACTACTGAATTGACTGTTTTACGATGCGTGAAATGTGGCTTTTACATGTTCTTTGATAAACAGGCAAAGTTCACAACAAAAGATGAACCTTGAATGATTATTTTATTAGTTCCTGGCTGTTTAGTTGCATCAAATATGCTTGTATTTCTTCAGGGGTTTCGGCACCAAATAGAATCAAAATTCTATCATCTTCCATAATTTCATAGTCTCTGATATCATCTACTTGTTCTTCATTGATGAAGAATTTCAAAGTATAATCATCATTTGTGCAAAATGATTTCCCGTCTGGGAATATGAAGCACTGATCATCAAGACCAATTGATAGTGTATCAAAGAGATACCCTAGTTCTACTCCTGTTGCATGTTTGTGAATTGTGGAACCGTCATTTCCTTCAAAATGAATCCAACTTGATTTGATTTGAAAAGCTGGACTGGCAAAATCAAACGTATCTCCAAAAATCTTTACCAGTATTGCTGCATGTGAGTGTTCACTACCCAGCGCACCTGCGTTTTCTGGTCCGCCTGGAGCCGTTTCAGTCATATTAACAAACATGTAACCTGCATAACCCACAATAACTGCAATTAGAGCTAAAACTCCGATAGCAATTAGGTTGTGTTTTCTTTTTTCAGATGAATGTTTACTGGCATAGTTATCCCTTTTTGCTTCACGGTTTTGCCTTTCTTTTCTGCCCATTGGATAATCGAACTCTGGAATTTACCCTAATTAACCATTCGTCAATATTATTTCAGGCTATTGGATGGTGTGTGATGATCTTTATTATTACGTATTGTCATGTTATTTTTAAAAATTAAATTCTGAAACACATGCGATGTTGAATATTAGAATTTTTCATGTTATTCTATCTAAAGAGTTAATTCTTGATCGACATTGTCCTTGACAAGATTGTTTGTATTCTAGTTCAATTCATATGCTTTGTGAGTTACAAGGCGGGATCAATTCATGATTTTATGTGATTTGATATATTGTCCTCAAAAAGATGCATGCATTGTGGTCAAGAAGAAAACTAGTAGGAGTATTGGGTTTACTTTTTACAGTAAATGAAACTGTGCCTGTTGTGAATAATTTACATAAAATTCGATAAAAACAATAAATAAAATTACAAAGTGCTGTGTTTTATGAGTTGCATTTTTTGTGATATTTTAGATGGAAAAAGAGATGCTCATTTTCTTTATGAAGATGAATTTCACGTGGCATTTTTAGACAAATATCCAATTGATGTCGGTCATAGTTTGGTAATTCCAAGAAAACATCATGAAAGAATAACTGATATGAATTCAGCAGATGTTGGAAATGTGTTCTCGGTAGTTCCAAAAATCGCAAAGGCAGTCTTAGATGCAACAGGTGCTGATGCATTTAGTCTTGGTCAGAATAATGGTCGAGCAGCTAAACAGATCATTCCCCACGTTCACATACATATCATTCCAAGATACAATAGTAAAGGAACAGTGTGGACAAAACGTCAAATTTCAAGTGATGATGAACTTTTAGAACTTTCTAAAAAAATTAGCAGCCTTCTCACTTAGCGTGCCCTGGATTATATCTCAAAATTGCTCCTATCTTTCCGAGACTGGCAAGCATAGTTCCATGTTCTGCACTTCCAGAAATAACCTCCAACTGTGTCCCAGTTTTTGCTGCAAGTATTTCTAGATAATCTACAATATCTTGCTCGTTGACCTCCACTTCCATTGAGTTACATTCGGGGCACGGATTGTTTCGGTATTCTGTTTTTTTTGGAATTACTAGTGGTCGTTCTAAAATATCCTCTTGGGCATGTTGACATCTTTTGCATATCCCTTCAACTCTGTTCAAATTTGTATTATCTGTGATGATTAGAGTTTTCACAACATTGTTTTTCAGATATTCGATAACCTCTTGCAATCCGTAGGATCCTTTTCCGGTATTGGAATTTATTTCTCTGAATAAATCTTCGATAAGTTTTTTTTCTTCCACCATTCTAAAATTTCCTAAAATATCTGCAGATTTTGCAAATGCTTCTCTGATTCCTTCTGCGCCTGAATATGACGCGTCAATTGTATTTATGATGTTATTTTGTAATCTGTATTCTAGATAGTTGCCATTAATGAAATCTTCTTTTGTAGGTCCCGGACCTGAAATTATCAATCCCTTCACTGGGTAAATATCAATAAAATATTCTCTTGTAGTCTGAGCTACTCTGTTGTAAAAATAACTCAATTCCATTTCTCTAAGTTTTTGAAATCTTTTTGCAGATTGTCCGCCTTGTCTGTGTTTTCCTGCTACACCTGAACCGGTTTGAGATAACACTTCAATCTTAT
>JAOUAE010000117.1 GCA_029861085.1 Candidatus Nitrosopumilus sp.
GTATCTCCATTGCTATCAAAAGAAGATTGTAAAACAATCTCTAATGTGTTGGGAGTAGAGGTAATTCAGAAAAAAATAGCTGGTTCCAACTTATCAGGAGTGGTTCTAATTGCAAATAACAGTGGTGCTGCAATTCATCCAGGAGCTGATGAGGGAGAAATAAAGACTGCATCTAATATTTTAGGCGTAAATGTGGAACCCAGTTCCATTAACAATGGCATTCCATATGTCTCATCAGGAATACTGGCAAATGATCATTGTATAGTAGTAGGTTCTTTAACTAGCGGTCCTGAAATTATGAACTTAACTAGAGCCTTTCTAAATTAAGAATAGATTTTGGATCTTCAGTTAGTTTCTCTAGTGAAATAGTTCCTTCAGTTCCATTTACCATATCTTTGAGAACTATCTTTCCCTGTTCTAACTCTTGAGGACCTACAATGATTGAGAATCTTGCATTAGTTGCAATATCCATTTGTTTTTTCATGTTACGTCCTGCCAAATCAATATCAGTTGGAATATGGTTTAATCTTAACAAAGATGCAATAGAAAATGCTACCTTTTGCATTTCTTCATTTATGTACAATACTGCAACTCTATTTTGGGAAATATCAGGAATAATTTTTTGTTCTTGCATTGTAAGAATTATCCTTTCCACTCCGCCTGCAACTCCGGTTGCACCAATGTCTTCTCTGTTGAATGCTTTAGTTAGTGTATCATATCTGCCGCCGCCTGCTAATGCACCTAATGTGGAATTTTTATCAAACACTTCAAAGACGATACCTGAATAGTAATCCAACCCTCGAACAATTCCAAAATTAATTCTAACATTTGAAACTCCTCTATTCTCTAGTGAATCAATTAGTAATTTTAGATCATCCCAGGATTCTAGTTGTGTAGTGTCAAATGCTTTTTCTACTTCTGAAATAGTTCCTTTGATTTGTGAAAACTCTAGAATCTTTTCTAACTTTTCTGTTTCATATCCTTTCTCTTGGAATTCCTTTAGAATTTGTTCTTGGGATTTTTTTGCAATCTTATCTACTGCTCGTAGAATATCTGCCACCAGTTCTGGATCTTTTGAATTAAACACTTTGTTGATATAAGACTCTACAAGATTTCTGTGATTGACATCAATTGTGATGTCTTTGAGTAAAAGTGAATCAAATAATCTAGATGTAATCTCTATGATTTCAGATTCAGATTCAAGGCTGGCCTTGCCATAAATTTCGATATCCCACTGGTGAAAGTATCGATATCTTCCTTTTTGTGGCTCATCATATCTGAATACTCCACCAAATGCTGAGATTTTTGCTGGAAGCTTTATTGATTTTTGGGCAGTTGCATATCTTGTCAGTCCCATTGTAAAGTCAAAACGTAATGCCACTTCTCTGTCCCCTTTATCTTTGAAATAGTAAATTTCGTCTCGAATTCCAGGACCAGACTTGGTTTCTAAAGTTGATAATAATTCAATTGGAGATGGATCCATAAATGAAAACCCATATAAATTTGATAATTCCTTGAAATGAGATCTAATGTGTTCAATGTTTGCATTTTCTGCACCATCAAAATCTTTCATTCCACGGGGCAATTCCAAGATAATTAGATGCTGAAAGGTTGTGATTTAGATATTTCTGTAATAACTATGCCAAACTATGCCATTTTTTGAAAATTAATCAGTGTGAATTATTTAAACATCATAATAGTAAATATATCTAAAATGTACCGTGAAGGATCATACTTTTGAATGATAAGTTGGTATAGTAATAATGGAAAACACTTTTGCAACAAAAGAAGATCTTTTGGCTGTAATTGAAAATGAGGCACATGTTAGAGTAGATAGTTTTATTCAAAACGCAATAGATTTGGCAGAAGAAGCACATTCGGATCTTAAACGAGATGATGGAAAATCATCTTTTTTGGAAACTCACATTTGGCCCGTAACTATTGATGTTATTCGTCATTACAATACAACTAACAAATTCCTTACATCACTTCAAATTGTTTCATCAATTTTACATGATATAATGGAAGACGATGAGAAAATTTTGGACTTGTATGCATCCAAATCATATGGTTTTGATGCATACTTTAGACATAGATTTGGAGAATACGTATACAATGTAAGTAATACTTTGAAAACCAAACCAATAGAAAACTTTCAGGGTAAGAATAAATCTGAAAAACAAACTGCAAGATTTTTAGATTATTGTATTACCCTTACAAAATCAGATTATGATGTCAAAATTATAAAAATCTGTGATCGATTAAACAACATGAAGTTCATTTCTCAAAATCCAAATTCAGCAAAAATTTCCAGATATTTGAGTGAGGCAGAGGACTTTTACATCGCATTTTCTATTTTCCCTCCAACTGTAAAAGATTTTTACACCAAAATGAAAGAAAGCTACAATGAATTAAAGACACAAAAAGTGAAAGTCTAGATTAACCGTATTTGTAATGAATTCCTTTTTCACCACGAGGATGTTTCCATTCTGTTTCTTGTGAACAGGTTCCACAATCCACACATCCTTCATGTTGTATGATGACATTTCCACCCTCTTCGGTGTAACACTTTGCAGGACAAAGAGTTACCATTTTTTTCATAAATTCACTGTTAGGATTCAGTACCTTGATGTGAGATGAATTATCATCATTGTAACTCAGATTTCCAATTCTGTCTGCAATTGATGGAATGCTTGGAGAATATGACTGAGATACAGTCTCTCCCAATCGCTCAGCTAGTTGAATTGGAATTTTTACGTATGTGTCCTCTGATTCAAGCATTGGAAGTAGTTTTTCATAACCCAGAATATTAGCAAACTTGACTGCAATGCCCCTAAGTTTTTCATTTGACATCATTTTCAAAACTGGGCCATAACGTGAACCAATTATATCTTTTGGAATATCTTTTGTCGCATCAAGGAAAATCTTTAGATAATTCTTGTCAATTTGTTTCATATCAGTAGTGTATGGGCTATTTTCTGTTTCTTTAGAATAATACTCACCAAGAGAATTTGCAGAGAAATCATTCTTGTCAATTGCTCTTGCTACGGCATTTGCTGCCCTTACACCATCATCAATTCCAACATTAAGACCCTCAATTCTTGGACCAACAAAGACACCTCTACCGGCAGCATCTCCTACAAATAAGATATTTTTGAAAAAGGGTTTTTTCATTCTGCATCTCTTTCCATCTGGAACTAACTTTGCTCCATATTCTGCTTCAACATAATCTGAACCAAAAGATACACCTAACTTTGTCAATTGGTTTTCAATTCCATCAAGTCTAGTTTTGATGTCCTCATCAGTTTTGTATTTGCCTGAATCAATCAGACGTTGTCTTCCACTAGAAGAAAGATAGGAGGAACGGATCTCATTCCAATTTTTAATCTGTTTAGCCATTGCAAAACGAATTCGGAGTTGTTCTTCTTGTGGTAAGCTATTGTCAATTTTTGATTTTATTGGAACATCATCTTTGATAAATTCACTAATCATGGGATTTTTCAATAACGCATCAATTAATGCAGACGGTTCAGATGGATTTGTTATTTGAGAATGATAATGGTATACTGCTCCCACTGAAAGTGTGTCAGAATTTGTATAAAGGAACCCACCACCAATATGATTTAGTGTAACATCACCTGCAAAGAGATGTGCTACACCTTCATCTGATGAGATTCCAAATCTTTTTTCAATGATTTCTTCAGGTAATTTTACAATCACTTTTACTCCTTGATACAACTGTGTAGGCGTGAATTTTGGTCTTGCACCTACCATATCTGCAATTTCTGAATTTACACCATCAGCTGCAATTACTGCCTTTACTTCAAATTCATCTAATTCATCAGTCTGAATTATTGCATTTCCTGATTCGTTCCAAGTAATTGATTTAACATGGACACCGGGAATTATTCCGCCACCAAGTTTCTCAGCAGATTCAATTGCTTGTTTTGCAAACCATGAGTTGAGTTTGTTTAGTAAAACTGAATAGCCAAAATTTGATTGATAATCATGTGCTGCTGTTAGATCCATAGAATAGACTTTGTCTTTTGATGTTGAATGTAGAATGTATTTGGTAATTTTTCGCTCAAAAGGTGCATCATTTAGAAAATTCTCGTATACATCCTCGACATTTGTTACGGTTCCCTTTTGTGGTTTTTTTGAATAAAGAATTCCTCCAGAAATATTTTTTGCACCAATCTCTGAACCTGCCTCCAATAGAATTGCCTGCTTTCCAAGATTTGACAATTGTTTTAGTGCAGATAGTCCTGCAGAACCTCCACCAATTATTGCCACATCATATTTTTCCAAATTAGACAGTCTCCACAATTTGTATCTGTTTTTTTATCTCCTCAATTAATAGAGGGATTACATCCTCCATTCTTCCTTTTATGAAAACATCACATTCATCTTTTATCGGAGCGTCTTCATCTGGATTAATTGCTACAACAAATCCAGAGTCTTTCATTCCCCATACGTGTTGCATTGCACCACTCACTCCTGCAGCAATGTATAACATAGCACTTGTTTTGTGTCCGCTAGTTCCAATGACTCTGTCGGGAATCATATATTTTGCATCCAAGCTTGAACTGATAGGATATGGTTTTTTTGATATTGGTAAGGTGATTCCAACTTCTCCGTTTAGTTCTTTTGCCAATTGTTCTACAAGCTTGATATTTTGTTCTGGTTCTTCTTTTATTCC
>JAOUAE010000118.1 GCA_029861085.1 Candidatus Nitrosopumilus sp.
CTGCACCAAAAAAGAAGGCTGCACCAAAAAAGAAGGCTGCACCAAAAAAGAAGGCTGCACCAAAATCTAAAAAACCAGCATTTGGTGGTTACGCAATCAATTTTGCAGGTCGTAATGAAACTGTAGAGCAAGTATTTGGAAAGAAACCCATAGCACCAAGTGAAATGACCAAAAAGATTTGGGCATTTGTAAAATCACAAAGCCTTGCTAATCGTTAAACCAATTTGTTAACGAATAACTGTTAACTAATTTCTATCTTTTAATTATTTTTCTTATCATGAAAAAGGTATAGATATTGGATTTAATTCAATATGATTATGTCAACTACATCATTAAGACGCGATCATGAATTGATAGAAAAAGTTATCAAAGCAATGGAATCTACAATTCAATTACTAAATGATGATAAACAAATTCCTGAATCAATTTTATTACCAGTAATTGATTTCTCAAAAAATTTCACAGATGTTTGTCATCACAGTAAAGAAGAGAAATCATTGTTTCCTGCTCTAGAAAAAGCTGGACTGCCTAGCAATATGGGACCTATCGCTATGATGCTAATGGATCATCAGCGTTCGAGAGAAATTGGAACTCAAATGGAAGAATCTGCAAAAGAATATCTTTCATCAGGGGATTCTACAAAATTAATTAGTGATATGCAACAATATGTCGAACACATCACTGAACATCTATGGAAAGAAAATAATAAATTATTCATGATGGCAGAAGCAAGATTACAATATGTTTCAGAAAAGGTGGACAAAGAACTTAATGAAATTGAAAAATCTAAACTTGATGATCTTGGAAAAACAAGAGAACATTATGAACAATTAGCTGAAAATCTTACAAAAGATGTTTCTCAACAAGGCAGTTAGATTTGTCTTATAGTTTATTTGGTCAGGTAATGGGAGTTAGAAAATTTTCTAATGGTGATATTGAAGTTGACTTTTACCATGAAGATGAAGTTACTGAATATCGGTATTCATCAGATTCAAGTCGATTGAGTAATTTTCCCAAAGAATTAACTGAAACTTTGGCATCTACTTTAGCTTCTAATATTTGCATTGAGATTTATTTTGGCGATGATGGTAATCCTACTCATATCGAACTGGAAGAATGTGATGATGAAGATGATTCAGAAGAAAATGAAGAATTTGATGAAGACGAATCCTAATGATTTCTTAATGAAATAGTGAAATCTATTCTACGTAGTGATGATGTGTTAAATTATCATAAAATCTAACTGATTTTAAGTTTACAAATTCTAACATTCCATATCTTGATAATTCTCTTCCAAATCCACTGTGTTTTATTCCTCCAAATGGTATCCTAGGATCTGAAATTACTACATTATTGACACTCACAATTCCAGATTCAATTCTCCTAGACATTTTATCGGCCTTTGCAAGATCTTTTGTCCAAATACTTGCACCTAATCCAAATTCACTCTCATTAGCAAATTTGACTGCCTCACTTTCATTTTCAACAATTGTAATTGGTGCAACTGGACCAAAAGTTTCTTCTTTTGCAATTCTCATATTTGGTTTAACATTTGTAAGGACGGTTGGTTTGTAGAAAAATCCTTTTCCTTCATTTTCAGAACCTCCTAAAAGGATTTCAGCACCCTTTTCTTTGGCATCTTCTACTATTCCGGAAATTGTTTCTAATCCATCTTTACTTGAAAGTGGTCCAATATCTGTTTCAATGGACATAGGATCTCCTATTCTGAGTTGTGATGCTTTTTTGATAAATAATTCAATGAACTCATCCGCAATATTTTTTCCAACAAAAAATCTTTTTGATGCCACACAACTTTGACCACAATTAATGAATCTGCCTTTAACTGCCCCTTCTGCAGCCTTTTCAATAATTGCATCATCTAATACTATGAAAGGATCACTGCCTCCTAACTCTAATACACATTTTTTCAAATGACTTGCAGCTCTTTCTCCTACTTTTGCCCCTGCATTTGTACTTCCGGTAAAAGTTACAGCATTAACATCTGAGTCAATCAAATGGTTTGCAGACTCAACACTTCCTACTACTGTTTGAAAAATCCCATCTGGTATTCCTGATTCGGTAAATGCTTTCTCGATTTCAATACCTGATTGCATCGTCACTCTAGATGGTTTCATTACAATCACATTTCCTGCCATTAGACAAGGAGCTGCAAATCTCAATGCTTGCCAATAAGGAAAATTCCATGGCATGATAGAACCAATTACTCCTAATGGCTCAAAAGTTAGAAAGCTTTTTCTTGCATCTGTGTTTAATACTTCGTCAGTAAGAAAACTGTCTCCATGATCAGCATAAAATTCTAATGCCCAAGCACATTTTTCAACCTCACCAATTGATTCTTTGAGTGGTTTACCCATTTCAGATGTTGCAACTTTTGCAAGTTCTACTTTATTCTTCTTTAGATATTCTACTAAATTGTAAATGTAACTTCTACGTTTCTCATAATCTTTTTTCCATTCTGGATATGCTCTTTTTGCCTTTCCTACTAATTCAAATACTTGATTTTTATCCATTGTTGAATATTTTGCAATTTCTTCACCAGTAGCTGGATTTACTGTAGTAATTTGACTCAAGGATTTATCCAAGAATTTCTCCTATTTATTCTAGTAACTTATTTTTCAAATTTATTGAAAAATTTGGAAGTGTTATAGAGTATCTGAGGTCCAAATCAACTTTAATTTTCAATTCTGGTCTTATTTTCAAATCAGAATGTTTGTTGCATATCTTTTTTAATTTCATCAATTTTCTTTGAATATGCTTTTCTAGATTTCTCATTCTTTTTTAGATTTAATACATTTTGACATGATGGACATTTGAACATGCCATCAAGTGCATTTTCAAATGTGACTCTAGGACAATCTTCATTACCACAATGATAAAAATCTGAAGCATTTTCAAAATCTAATCTCTGTTGTAATCTTTCATCAATTTTCTTTTTTTGATTTTCAATAAAATGTTCAACCTCCTCTCTTCTGGTTCTCCATCTATAGACAAACCAACCTTTTCTCTCATCCTTAACTCTGATTCCAGTGATGAGTGATTTTCCAAATAAATCATACAATACTTTTCTTACCATGTTGATCCTAAGACCAGTTGAGCTTGCAATTTCTTCATCAGTAGCATCTTCTGCTTTTAATAGAGATCTTGCAACTTTGAGATATTCATCTCCTCCAATCATTGAAGCAATTCTAACAAAAGGATCTTCATATTTGTCTACCAACTCTAATGACTCCAGATTTTCTACTATTAATCCCTTGTTTCTTTTACCTGTACGTTTTTACCATTTTTTGTGGGTATGATCTTCCTTTTTGCATCTGAAAACTCTTTTTCAAATTGTTTACCTTTTTGGATTCGATCTAAAAGAATCGCTAATGCACTAATTTCTGAATGAGGCTGACTTCCAACTCCGATATTGTAATCTGCTAATTCATAAATTTCTCTTGGAACTTTTTCAGCGCCTACAACAATTAAGAGATTTTTTTCTTTCCTAAGACTTTCTTGTGCATCATTAATGATTTCACCATACATTGAAAGATGTACAATTTTGAATCCGCCCTCTTTTTTCTTTTTTACAATAGTTTTCCATTTATCAATAAATTCAACCATAAAATTTCCTCCCCAGGTTTTATTGATTTTTTCTAGCGTATCTTTAATTTCAGGATTAACTTCAGTCATGTAAATTCTCTCTGCACCAAATGCTCTTGAAACCAATGCAACATGTGTTGTGACTCTATCATCTCTTACGAGCCTCTGTCCAATTCTAACTACTTCAATTACCAAATATTTCTCCAGCTTCTTTCCAAGTATTTTTTTCAGGTTTATGAAAATTTTGACTTTCAATAATTTTCTTGATCAATATTTTTAATTCTTTGATATTTTCACCTGTTTTTGCAGAAACTGCAATCCATTTTCTATTTTCAGTTAAATTTAGAATGTCAATTTTTCGTTCGATCTCTTCTTTTTTTAATAAATCCGATTTGTTTAATGCATATACTATCTTATCTTTTTCGATTCCTAACTCATTTAATGTTCTCATACAACTTGAAAATTTCTTTTTTAATTCGGACACCGAATCATTAATGTCAATAACTAAAATAATGACATCTGTATGTATTAATTCTTCTAATGTTGATTTGAATGCATCAATCATGTATGCAGGTAATTTACTAATAAAACCAACTGTGTCTGCAATTAAAAACGGTGTTTGATTTATTGTTAATCTTCGTGTAGTAGTAGTAAGTGTTGTAAATAGCTCTTTACTTTGGGTTCTTGTTTCACCTGTTGTTTTATTAAATAATGTTGTTTTTCCTGCAGAGGTATATCCTGCAAGTGATATTGTTTTGAATCCCATTCTCTTTCTTCCTTGTCTGTGGAGCTCTCTTTGTTTTCCAGCTTTTTCCAGTTTGGATCTTATTGTTTGCATTCTATGTTTGATATCGTTATAATAAACATCTACCTCAAATTTCCCTATTCCCATAAACCCTGGCTGTTCGCCCATATTTGCAAGGCGGACTTTTTCTTTTGCTCTAGCCATTTCGTATCTTAATTGAGCTAATTTTACTTGTAATTTTGATTCAGCACTTGATGCTCTACTTTCAAAAATTTCTAGAATTAATGCTTCTCTATCCAAAATTTCTCTATGTAATACAGTTGCAAGGTTGTAGT
>JAOUAE010000023.1 GCA_029861085.1 Candidatus Nitrosopumilus sp.
TGAACCCACGTACTCCTAAGAGACTAGCCCCTCAAGCTAGCGCCTTTGGCCAGGCTGGGCGACGTCCGCAATAGAACTTCCTTGCATGGTTTTTATAATCCTTGACTGATTTTTTGTTCATGTTAATTCCAGTCAGGTGTTTGACATGTGGAAAATTAATTGCCGATAAATTTGATGATTACCAAAATAAAATAAAATCAGGAGAAGATCCAACAAAAACTCTTGATTCTTTAGGATTAGAAAGATATTGTTGCAGAAGAATGCTTTTGACTACTGTTGAGACCATACAACAAGTAATCCCATTTTATGAAGCAATTCAGAGAAGAAAACAAGAAGTTCAGTCAGAGTTAGAATAACTTGGCTAAAATCACCTCCATTGAAGGACGTATTCTATACAACAGTAGAGGAAGTAAAACAATTGAAGTAGATGTTCAATCAGATGGAAAATTTCTAGGAAGAGTATGTGCTCCTTCAGGTGCCAGTGTAGGAAAATATGAAGCTGTTAGTTTTCCAAATAACAATCCTGAAGAAAGTCTTAGAATTTTAAAGACTAACTCTCAAAAGTTCGTAGGTCTAGAATCATCAGATCTAAAAGGAATTCAGGATATTTTAAAAAGTTTAGACAATTCAACAAACTATTCAATTATTGGTGGAGCATTTGCTTTTGCAATTACAATTGCATCCATGGAATCAGCAGCTAAATCAGCAGACGAGCCATTGTTTAAAACACTCTCATCAGAATCGTCATTTAAATTTCCATTCCCAATAGGAAATATTTTAGGAGGCGGAGCTCATGCAGGACCTGGAACTCCAGATATTCAAGAAATATTGATTTGTGCTATAGGTTCAAAAACTATTGAAGATGCTATTGAAACTAATTTGTCAGTACATAAAGAATTGCGTCGTGTTTTAGAAAAAGAAGATCCTAACTTTACAAATGGAAGAGGTGATGAAGGAGGTTGGGCACCAAAGCTAGAAAATCAAAAAGCATTAGAGGTTTCTGCAAAAGCATGTGAGAATTTAGGATTTACTTTAGGAAAAGAAGTATCATTAGGAGTAGACTTTGCATCATCTACACAATGGAATGAAGAAAAAGGAAAATATGTTTACAATAGGGCAGGATTTGAAAATTCCACTGGAGAGCAGATTGATTTTGCTGCAGATATTATTAAAAAATTCAAATTGATTTATGCAGAAGATGCAGTCCATGAAGAGGCATTTGAAGATATGGCAGAACTAACGGCAAAATTCCCAAATGTATTGGTTACAGGAGATGATTTGACAGTTACAAATGCAGGTATCCTAAAAAAAGCAATAGAGGTAAAAGCATGTAATGCTGCAATTCTAAAAGTTAATCAAGCAGGTAGTCTTTTTGATGCCTTAGAATTTTCAGACAAAGCAACTCAAAATAATATTAAATTAATCACATCACATAGATCTGGAGAATCTACGGATTCACAAATATCCCACATAGGTTTAGCAACAAAATCAAAAATGCTCAAAGTCGGTGTAGTTGGAGGAGAAAGAGTAGCAAAGCTCAATGAATTGTTACGCCTGTCAGAGCATGATTTAATACGCGGTATGGCAGAGATTTGAAATCGTCATGAGCCAACAAACTGAAGGAATGGACATTAAAAAGAAAGTCCTAGCAACAGGAATCAGAGTAGGAACTCAAGTAAAAACAAAATTCATGATACCATTCATCACTAAAGCCAGTCCAGAAGGACTTTACATACTTGATTTAGATATTACATTAGAGAAAATTAAAACTGCAGCCAAATTCATTAACAGATTAGGAGCAGATAATCTTATTGTATGCTCAGGTAGGCAATATGCTGAAATGCCAATTGAAAAATTTTGTGAGGCTTTAGGCTCAAAGAAGCTACTTCGAAGATTCATGCCAGGTACTTTGACAAATCCCTCATTACCATATTATATTGAACCAAAATTAGTTTTGATTTCAGATCCTCAAGTAGATGAACAAGCAATTATTGAAGCAACAAATGCAGGAATTCCAATAATAGGAATTGCAAACACAGACAACATCACATCAAATCTGGATGTAATCATTCCAGCAAACAATAGAGGAAGAAAAGCTCTAGCAACAGTTTATTGGTTATTGGTACGTCAAGTCTTAATCGAAAGAGGAGAATTAAAAGAAGATGAACCAATGAAAGAAGAGATAGATGATTTTGAAACAAAGATTACCGAAGAGGAAATCGAATAAAATATTAGAATTTTAGTGTTCACTTGAAATCCAAAGCTTCTGCACCAGGTAAAGTAATTCTTTTTGGAGAACATTTTGTGGTATACGGAGTAAAAGCAATTCTCTGTGCAATTAACAAAAGAATTAGTGTTACTGCAGAAAAAAGTGAAGAGAATAAAATTTCTATTAAATCAAATATTGGGAATTTGACCTTAGAGCCTAACAAATTAATTTCAGAAATTAATTCACCACTAAAACCATTTTATTATTTAGCAAACAAAATGATACAAAATCAAAATACAGGAATTGAAATTGTTGTAGAATCAGATATTCCACTTGGAGTTGGTTTAGGTTCATCATCTGCATGTTGTGTTGCAGGTGCTGCAGCAATTTCAAGATTATTTCATAAAACATCCAAAGAAGAAATTCTCAAACTAGCAATAGAAGCTGAAAAAACAATTTTTAAAAATACATCAGGAGCAGATTGTACTGTATGTACATATGGTGGAATTATGGAATATGACAAAGAAAATGGATTTGATAAAATAGAATCTGAACCTAATTTCCATCTAGTTATTGTAAATTCAAACATAGAACATTCTACAGAATCAGTAGTTGCAAGAGTAAGAGAATTCAAAGAAAAAAATGAGACAAAGTTTGCCACATTATGTAACAATGAATCAAAATTAGTAAAAGATGTTTTGGGATTATTAAAAGAAAATAACATCAAAGAGTTGGGATGTAAAGTAATACAAAATCAAAAATACCTTGAGACAATTGGAATATCCAATGACAAATTAAGAGAAATGATTCAAGGAGGTCAAAACGAATCATTTGGTGCAAAAATCACAGGCGCAGGAGGTGGAGGTTGCATCTTTGCTCTTACAGATGAATCAAATCTTGATCAGACCATGAATCAATTCAAAGAAAAGAATTATGATTGTTTTTCAGTTAAAATTGATTTTAAAGGACTGGATACTTTTTAATTGATAAGATAATTTTGAACAATATGATTCTGATAAAACTAGGAGGTTCAATTATTACAAATAAAGAAAAACAATTATCAGCTAGAAAAAAAACAATAGATAACCTTTCTAAAAGCTTGAAAAAAATTAAAGAGCCAGTAATCATTGTTCATGGAGGTGGCTCCTACGGCCATTATTGGTCTGTAAAATATGATATGCATACAAAAGAAGAAAAATACAATCCAAAAGGAGTTGCAATTGTTAAAAATTCAATGATTGAATTAAATAAAATAATTTTAGATTCATTGATAAAAAACAAATTAAATCCATATTGTCTTCCACCAACTGATTTTATGTCTGGAAACAAACCAATAACAAAAAAAATCAAAGAGATTGAAAAAATTGCCAAATCAGGCTTAATTCCAGTCACATATGGAGATGCATTATGGTTTGGTCAACAAAAAACATACATTTTATCTGGAGATAAAATTATGACTCATCTTGCAAAAATACTAAAACCCAAACTGTGTATTTTTGCATTAAACGAAGATGGATTATATTCTGATCTAAAATCAAAAAAATTAATTTACGAATTACATAGTCAACGACCATCAATTTCCGAAAATAAGATGGATGTTACAGGAGGAATGACTAGAAAAGTTGAAGAGGCGTCAAAAATTTCAAAGATGGGAATGAATGTATTTTTTGTAAATGGAAACAAACCTGAAAGAATTGTGAAAGCGGTTAAAAATAAGACATTTGAAGGGACTTTGTTCAGAGGTAAATGAAATGTCTGAAGAATTTGTAATTTTAGTTGATGAAAACGATAATCCAGTTGGTAGTGAAGAAAAAGTAAAGTGTCATTTACCAAACGGGAAATTACATAGAGCATTTACTGCATTGCTATTTGATGATGAAGGCAGACTAGTCCTTACAAGAAGAGCAAAGGGAAAAATGTTGTGGCCTAATGATTGGGATGGAACATTTGCAAGCCATCCAAGAGAAGGAGAAACATACGTATCATCAGGAGAAAGAAGGATGCCTGAAGAATTGGGAATTAATGGAACATTAGATTATTTACACAAATTTGAGTATCATGTTCCATACAAAGATGTGGGATCTGAAAATGAAGTTTGTGGAACTCTAATAGGAATAATTGACAAATCTACAGAACTTAAAGAAATTGAAGGGGAAATTGATGAAATTAAATGGATTTCAGCAAAAGATCTACTTTTAGAGATAAAGACAAATCCACAAATTTATTGTCCTTGGATGCTTATTGCATTGGAATTATTGGATAAATCCAAAAAATCCGTGCTTGAAAAACATGCAAATATTTTATCTACATGGATGAATAGTGAAATTCATGATGCACTGCAAGAGGCAATTAAAATTCATCTGCCAAATGACAAATGGAGACAAGTAAATGAAAAAAACTAAACAGATTGAACAAAATGCAAAAATAGTAAACAAGTATCTAAATTCAAAACTAATAGGAAATCCTAAAAAACTCTATGATGCAGCAGGACATCTAATTGTAAATGGTGGAAAAAGACTCAGACCATATATGCTAATTAGAAGCTGTCAAATTTTAAACGGTGAAGTTTCCAAGGCAATGCCAGCTGCAAGTGCAGTTGAAATGATTCACAACTTTACATTAGTTCATGATGACATAATGGATAATGATGAAATGCGTCATGGAGTCCCAACAGTACACAAGAAATTTGGAATGCCAATTGCAATTCTTGCAGGAGATGTCCTATTTTCAAAAGCATTTCAAGTTATTACCAATTCAAAATTATCAACTAACGCTACCACTCAATTAGTTTCTAGACTTGCAAAAGCTTGTGTAGATGTATGTGAAGGACAATTACTTGATGTAAAAATGGCAGAGGAAAAAAAAATACCAGTACAGGCAGAATACATTACAATGATTGGAAAAAAGACTGCAGCATTGTTTGATGTATCATGTGCAATGGGAGCAATTTGTGCAACAAACAAAGTGAAGGACATTACAAATCTTTCATCATTTGGAAGGAATTTAGGAATTGCATTTCAAATAACTGATGACCTCATTGGTGTGATGGGAGATCCTAAAATTACAAAGAAACCCGTAGGAAATGATCTTAGGGAAGGTAAGAAATCACTTCCAATTTTAATGGCTATAAAATCAGCAAAAGGTAATGATAAAAAAATAATTTTAAAAGCATTTGGGAATTCTAAAGTATCAAAAAAAGATCTCAACAAGGCAGTAGATGTGATTAGATCTTTAGGAATAGAAGAAAATGTACGAAAACAGGCTCTAAAATACGCAGAAAAAGCTGAAAAATCACTAGCAAAATACTCCGGATCCGCAAAAACGGAATTAATCTCATTATTGGATTTTGTAGTTAAACGAAGCGTATAGTTGCAATAGGTAAGAATTAGCATGGATGAAGAACTAAAAAAAGAAATTAGAAAAATGGCCCTTCAAAATGCATTTGAACACGGAGGAGAAACCAGAGATAAAATAATTTTAGGAAAAATTCTTGGAACAAAACCGGAATTTAGAAGTAAAGTCAAAGAGATCACAGGAGATATTTCGGAAATTGTCAGTGTAGTTAATGAATTGTCTTCAGAAGAGCAAGAAAAAGAAATTAAAGAAAAATTTCCAGAGATTTTAAAACCTAAAGAAAAAATCGTTGAAAGAGAAGGATTGCCAGAATTAAAAAATGCAGAGCAAGGAAAAGTCATAACAAGATTTCCTCCAGAACCTAATGGCTATCCTCATATCGGTCATGCAAAAGCTGCAATCATTAATTCAGAATATGCCAAGATGTATGGTGGAAAATTTATTTTAAGAATGGATGATACAAATCCAGAAGCAGAAAGAATGGAGTATCATGCGGCTATCAAAGTAGGATTAGAATGGCTAGGAATAGAATTCGATACAGTAAAAAGTACATCAGATGACATGAAAGTGTTTTATGAAAAAGGAATTGAATTAATCAATTCAGGTAAAGCTTACGTTTGTACTTGTAAAAGAGAAGACATCAGTAAAAACAGAAGAGAGAGAAAAGCATGTAAATGCAGTACAGTTGATATTGATAAGAATAATAAAAATTGGAAAAAGATGAATGAGAAATTCAAACCAGGTGATGCCATTGTAAGATTTCGTGGAGACATGAAAGCAGATAATGCAGTTATGAGAGATCCGGTGTTATTCAGAATTATCGAAGGCAAGCATTACACATTAGGTGAAAAATACAGAATCTGGCCGAGCTATGATATGGCAGTTGCAATAGAGGATAGTATAGATGGTGTAACCCATGCTTTTCGTTCAAAAGAATTTGAATTAAGAAAAGAGCTAATTGATGCAATTCTAGACGCATTAAACATGAGAAAGCCTACACAAGACTTTTTCTCCAGGCTTGAATTCAAAGGAATGCCAATCTCAAAGAGAATTATCAAGCCATTGATTGAAGAGGGCAAAGTTTCATGGTATGATGATCCAAGACTGCCAACACTTGAGGCTTTACGAAGAAGAGGAATCAAACCTGAAGCTATTAGAAAATTCATCATGTCATTAGGATTAACTAAAGCAAATACTCTAGCCCCATTTGATGCACTTGAAGCATTTAACCGAAAATTTGTAGACGCAGATAGCATCAGACTATTCATGGTCAGTAATGCAAAAAAACTAACAGTAAAAAATTTGCCAGTTTCATCTATTGAAATTCCAAATCATCCGATAAATGAGATGGGAAAAAGGAAGATCGAGATTGATGGGAATTTTTACATTTCAGGTAATGATGCACAAGACATCAAAGAAGGCACACAAGTTCGTCTTTTAGGTTTAGGAAATGTATTCATTACAAAAGAAGGAATTGAATTAGAAGGAGAATTTGTTGAAAATGGAAATACTGCAGACATTCCAAAGATTCAATGGGTCCCTCAAAAAACAGCACACATGATTAAAATGTTAATTCCAAGAGTATTATTCAACGATGATAAGTTTAATGAAGAAAGCTTAGAAGAATTGGACGTTTATACAGAACCACATTATTTACAATTAAAAGAGGGAGAAGAAATTCAGTTTGTTAGATTTGGATATTGTAGAAAAGATTCACAAAATCAAGCAATTTTTACACACAAGTGATGAATAATGAAAATAGCACGATTATCACACAACAACAATGAAACATATGGTTTTGTTAATGGAGACAAAGTATCTACAAAAGATGAAATTACTTATTTAACTGGAGTGCCATTACCTCAAAATGTAAAGGATTTTCTTTTTGATGGCTGGTATAATGAGATCAAAAATAAAATTAAAGATTTGTCATATGGAGAGAGTATTTCAAAATACAAATTATTGCCACCAATTCCAAACCCCAACAAAATAATCTGTTTAGCATTTAATTATGTAGACCATGCAAAAGAACAAGGATTACAAGCACCTGAAGATCCCGCCATCGTCATAAAACCACGTACTACCCTAAACAGTACCAACTCAGATATCATATGCCCAGATTTTGTCACACAGTTAGATTATGAGATAGAATTAGCCTTGATTATTGGTAAAAATTGTAAAAATATTAGCGTAGAGGATGCTACAAATGTAATATTTGGTTATATGATATTCAATGATGTATCTGCAAGAGATATTCAATTCAAAGATAAACAATTTACCAGAGGGAAGAGTTTTGATTCATTTGCTCCATGTGGACCATGGATAACAACATCTGATGAAATTCAAAATCCCCAAAATCTAAAGATGGTTACTAAAATTAATGGTGAAATAAGACAAAATTCTTCTTCAAGCAATATGTTCATTAAGATCCCAGAAATTATTTCAAAAATATCCAAAGTTATGACTTTGGAAAAAGGAGATATTATTTCTACAGGTACGCCTGCAGGGGTAATGTTAAACAAACCAAATGCAGTATTTTTGAAAGATGGAGATAAAGTAGAAATGGAAATTGAGAATTTAGGAATCTTAAATAACACAATTAAAATTGTAAAATCAAATTAAACTAATAATTTCTCCATCAAATTAAATGAAATTTTATATTCTAATGAATCAAAAGTTGGTAATTTTTCTTTGGTTAGAATTTGAATTCGTTCATAATTATTATCCATAGCATAATTTTGTAAAAATGATAGTATTTGTAATGTGGAATCATCAGAATTTGAAAATAAAGTAACAATCAAAGTCTTGTCAAAATGATCAGATGCAATAAAAATTGCAAGTGAATTCTTATCACCAACACAAGATTTGACAATATTTTTTTGCTCATAAAATGATAACAAAGTATCATCGTCAATTGGAAGCCATCTCCAAGATTTCACATAGTGTGAATAAAATTGACGATTAAGAGATTTTTCAAAATATACATTATGATTTAGATTAATTTTTGGATCAATAGAATAGAAATTCCAAGTTTGGAAAATTTCATAATTTAAAGAATTAGCCAATGAAAGAGATGCTGAATTTTCAGTATCTATCAGCATATAAGATAGCAAGGCATTTTTTTCTCTTCCCACAGTTTCAGCATGTTTTACTAGATCAGATGCAATATTCTGACGACGAAAACGTGAATCAATTCTAATTCCTTCAATCCAGATTTGATTCTCTGAATAGAATGCATGACAAATCCCAACAGGTGATTGTTTTTCGCTTAAAAACAAATGACCTTCAGATAACCAAAAATCCCAAACTTGTTCCACATAGTCACCCCATGAAAAAGTATTTTTACAGAATTTTAAAACTGGAATTTTATCTAAAGTATTCGCTTCTCTAATAATCATTTTTTGCACATACGAAAAAATATTAAGAATAATCAAATAAAAACTTCCATGAGTAAAATTATTGCCGGTAAAACTGCAGATATTGCACCTGGAAAAATGATCAAGGTGACAATTGACGGAAGAGACATCTTAGTTGCAAATATCAATGGAGATTATTGCGCAACAGATGATTCATGCACTCATTCAGGTTCCAGTCTATCTGAAGGAAAATTAGACGGATGCACGATTACTTGTGGATGGCATGCAGCAGAATTTGATTGTAAAACTGGAAAATTAGTAAAATTTCCAGCAAAAATTAGAGATTTAACATCGTATAATGTTGTAGTTGAATCAGATAATGTCTTCATAGAGATGTAACTATATACCTCTCTAATTTTTAGAAAAAGTATTAAAAATGGTAGACGACGCTCAGAATAAAGAAGCAATGAAAGAAGCAATTGACACACTAAACCAAATTGTCTCAAGTAATTCAACCCCAAAAACAATAAAAAAAGCAATCACAGATTTGATTGTAAATCTAAGTAGTCAAGAATTTTCATTATCAGTTAGAGCTGCAAATACAATTAGCCTTCTAGATGACGTTACACAAGATCCCAACATGCCTTCATACGTTAGAACGCAGTTATGGCAAGCAGTTTCAAAATTAGAAAGCATAAGAGAATAAACAAACTTTTTTGCCTGTATTTTTACTAGTAAATGAATCAAGAATTGTCAGATTTAAGAAACATGCTAAAAACTAGCATATCATTAGAGAATTAAGAAAATGCAATGGTGCCAAGAATGATTCCTATGGCAGATGGACGCGTTAATCGTCATGAAAGTCTATGGTCGGGTAAACGATGAACAAGTATTGTTGCACCATTGCATACTATCATCATATCATTTTTACATATAACCAACACGAAGAATTCATTCATACAAATTATCAGTATTGATTAAATATCATTTTGAATCATACATAACAAGTGTTGGAACTTTCACCAAACAACTAATCGTTGCTGGTCTTAAGATCCAATCAATAAATCAAACAGGTTTGTTTTGCAAATTAATTTTCTGATTTGCTATCTTAAATGCATTCTTTGTCAGTACGTCAAAACCTGCAATGGATGCAATCAAACTTGCCACTATTGTCAGTTCTGACAAATCAGATAACATTTGGTCTTGAATAGCTTCGATTTGGGGACCAATTATTGTAATTCCAACAACAAATGCAATAATAGTGGATGCTAATGCGCTTCTAACATTGTAACCCTCTTTAGATTTTAACCAACCAAGAATATTTTGCAATGCAATGCCTGAAGATACTATAGTTAAAGTTGCAATTACTGGAGACAACCCAAATATTTCCATAATTGTATTATACAAAAATTATTAAAGTAGATTAGTTATCATTTATGAGTGAATCTTAATATCAACTTCTTTTACTGTTTAATTTATTGAATGTATAATCCCATCCACAATTAAGAAATAATCTCACACATGATTACAAAAATTAATTATTTATCCATAATTTAATTAAAAATTCTTTTTAGTTAGTTATACACGCAATATACTATGTCCACAATTAATACAGATGAATTAGGTTGCATTCTTGTTGCAAAAGATGCGCTTTCTAAAACCAACAGTGAGGCATACTACGAAGTGCAACAAACAGAATATCCGCATAAATGGGACAAACCAATTGTAACTTATTCGTTAGTCAGGGGTAGCGAAGACCTCCCTGGTGATTCTATGGAGAGTCTTGCATTGAATTTGGCAATGACTACATGGGACATTGAAATTCCAACAGTATTAGATTTGGTAAAAAAGAATGAAAATCCAGATATTACGCTAGAATTTGCAGACAAAGAAAATGACCCTTTCTTTAAAGAACGTCCAACTGTCTTGGCTTATGCATATTATCCAAAAACCTCGCAACAAGGAGTCATAAGATTCAGTGATGAGCACATATGGTCACTTGATGGCAAACCCATACCTGCACCATACGATCCTACTGGTAGAACGAAGTTTAAGACATACAATTTACTGCACACTTTGATTCATGAGATTGGGCATAGTATGGGCTTGAAACATTCAGAAGGTTCGGGGTTGGAAAAGACCGTAATGTATCCCTTTTACAATGAACAACTTGATTTAACGGATTATGACATAGACAGAATCGTTGCAGTATATGGGAGTAGGCAATGGCCACATCCAGCACATTATGCCAGAATGAAAAAGTGGATAAAATATAGAACGAGAAGATTTGATTCTGCACCTGCAAGCAGTCAAGAAGTAGAAAAATTAAGAGATGAGTTGCAATTTGCCAAAAGTGAGCTAGATAAGAAAAATGCAATTATCATGGAACAGATGAAAGTGATAATGGATCTTGCTAAGAAAATAAAATAGTCTCAATTTATAATATTAATGGAGATTATGAAAGAAGACGATCAGAATAGCCTAAAATTGATTATTATTGAACATGTTCTAAAATAAATTGAATTGTACAAGCACTCACAAGTTATTTCTTATATGATTCCTCATTTCGATTAATTCAGGATACTCGTAAAAAAACAATATTTTTTGATTTGATATGAATGTAGTATCACGAGGTTTTTCCAATAAGACAAACGCTGTCCATGATTCTGCAATATCTTCATCTACGTTGGTTGATGCATATTCTGATACAAACCTATCTTCATACACTTCATAGAACAAGGTCATTTGCTCATAGTATTTGTCATCACTCTCAATGTACTGTATCTCATCCCATTCTGAGATTATATCAGTCCAAAATAGTTGATAAAATTGGTTGATGTATGAATTTGTTTTGGCGCATCCATCAACTGACATGTATCTTGGAAAGCATTCCTCGGATTTTATTGCAAATATATCATCAAATTTATTTTCATCATTTGAAAGCATTCTGAGAAGTTCAGAATCCACTTCTAGTTGGTTTGAGGAAGTAGTAAGAATGTGTCCAAACTCATGAATCGTTGTATGGGTTGTGACTTTTGCGTCAAATTCCCCATCTGGATATGAATCATAAATATCGTAAAAAAGATACCATTTTGAGAGATCTTCCAAATCCCTGTTTACTCCTCCACCTATTTCTCCTATTCCGTCTGTAGTCAAGTAAAATACGCTGATATTCCTGTTTGCTTCTGGAATGAGGTTAATGAAGTTGTTCCATATTTCATAATGTTTTTCATTATCTTTTTGGAGATGAATAAGATTACTTGGTAGTTTGAGATCAGATATTTTTTCAATCGTGTTTCCAGCAACCTCATATTTTGTGATTTCATAGCCGTCTTCTGTAGGTCCCTTAATGTAATCTCCCTCAAACTCATTTTCTTGTTGCTGTATTGAATAATCCCAAATTGATTGTGCTTTTTGTACAATGATTGTATCAGGAATTTTTATTCCCCATCCTCTTTGTATCAATTTTTCAACAGATGTGTAATTTACACACGCAGGAGAGGCATCTGCAGTCTTGATGATTAATGAAAATACTTCCGAGCAAATTACATTCTTTGGTAATACTCCTTCTGAAACTTGTTTTAGTGGAGGTGGAAAATGTACAGTGGCATCTGCTTCTGTAATTAAAAATGAGCTGGAGAGAATAATTAGTAAAAATAATAGATTCAATAATTTACCAATTTACTACCTAAGAATATCAATATATCTTCTTTCTGAAATCATTTCATAATCCTAATGGAGATTATAAATTTTTATTTAATCAGATGATTTAAAATTTATATATTTTTTCTATTTTTCTTAAACAAATATTCTATTTTTTTATGAATAGGTTTATTTTTCATTTAATTCATAATCAGGGTAGAAAATAATATGGCATTAGAACCAACAAAAAAAGGAAAGGAGATTGAAGGACATTTGAGTAGTGTGAACATGGATCCTTGGTATTACATTTATGAGAATCATATCAAAAATCAATCAAAAAAATAGTCCAATGAGGAAATTTCATAATCTTAGATAGGATTATTCTAATTTCACTGTCTTTTGTTACGTAAGATTATCTAAAGATTAAAGAAGACGAAAGTATTAAACCATCATCAGAGCTAGTTTTTGATGCATAATGGATAAAAGAGATGTTTTGGTTTTAACTGGAATTTTAGTAGGAGCTGGCGTGCCAGTAGCATTGATGGTTCTAATTGCAAATGGGATCATCAATAGCCCAATTCGATAATTATGTTTTTGTAGAATTGTCTGAGGAAAATGAAAAGTGAGAATTCTATTTTTACTGCCAGTCGATAAACTCATCAGGACTTCATAATCTTAGATAGGATTATGAAATTATCTACGGATTACTAAAAAAGGGCTAATTGAGAATCAACTCAACATCTATCTTGCCGCTTTCAAATTTACTTTTGATGCCTTTGATCCTGCTTTTGTACAAAAAGAGTCGCTTTCCTTCATCTGTAATCGTGCCAGACGTCTTAACCAGTTTGTTGTCATGAAGAGTCTGGATTCTTCTATATACGGTACTGAGAGGAATCTTTTTTTCACTGGCTATCTCTATTGTTGACTTTGGCACATCCATAATGGCTTCAAGAATGAATCTGCAATATTTGTCTGCGACAATTGAGAGAAGATCCTCATTTTTTACATCTTCTTCTGTTTTGTATGTGGATTGTAATTCTTGCATATTATTACTATGCATACTTTTGGTATAACTTGGACGTATACATTGCATACCAAAATCTAATTTCATATGTTGTATATGATTACAAAACTACGATTTCCATAAGTGGCATCCACCTCAGGAAAATGTCTGGCTCAATTTTATCTGGCATTCACGTAACAAGGACATGTCAGCAATTAATAATAGGCAATCAAAAAAATCATCTGGAATGAACTCAATTCTGATTGTGGGTGGAGTTATTGCCGTAGCATCTGCTCTGCTCTTTGCATATCTGATGTTCTATACTGCTCCCGAGGAAACCATGGAGTTGGTCAAGGTGATAGCAGTTACCGAATCTGGATGCATTGGAGAAACCTTGGATGGATATTCAGTCAACATAGGCGATTGTCAAGCACAGGCTGGTCAATATGTAAATGTATTAGTTGATCAAAAAACCAAGGAACGTGCAGCCTTGATGAATCCCACAAATTGAGATTCTGATTTTTT
>JAOUAE010000119.1 GCA_029861085.1 Candidatus Nitrosopumilus sp.
CTGGAATCATTTCGACTTCAGCTTGAATGTACATTTTTTCTCCTGTTCCAACTTTTTCATGGATGTTCGATATTTCTTGATGGCCTTCAATTGAGAGTGGATCATAATTTGCAGGTTGAGGAATAGATGGCGGAATAATTTTTTTAATTTTAAACGAGTTTCTTCCGATTGTTTCGATGTGTAGTTGTAAACCATCAAGTTCAACGTCTTCACATTTAGAAATTTTGGCAATAGTTCCTACCATTTTAGGAGAGTCCCAACCATTAACAGAGTTACTTTCGTCAATCAAACATACACCAAACTGGCCATCTCCAAGCATGCAATCATCAACTAATTGTTTGTAACGAGGCTCAAAAATTCGAAGTGGAAGCTCCTGCCTTGGAAATAAAACCAAGTCTAAAGGAAAGATAGGAATAATTTTTGTTTCTGCCAACTAATCTTATTGAAATGTCTCCAGATATATGGAATACGGATATTTTAGAATTTAAAACCCATTCTCGTTGAGAATCATGCCCAATAAGGCAGCACGTGTATGCTTTCCATATTCAGCTTGCTCAAAATATTTTGCATTTTTTGTTTTATCCACATCAGACGAAATTTCATCTATTCTTGGAAGAGGATGTAGAATTATCGAGTCATCCTTCATTCGTTTTAGCATATCCAATCCTACAACATAACTTCCTTTAACTTTGAGATATTCCTCTTCGTCAGGGAATCTCTCCTTTTGAATTCTTGTCACATAAAGAACATCAAGTTCATCAAGGTATTCTTCAATGTCAGTAATTTCAGTAAAATCCAACCTTTTCTTGATTTCATAAGTTGAGTCAGATCTTATTCGTAAAGATTCTGGAGAAATTAAATGAACATCAACATCATAATTTCCAAGTCCATACAATAAAGAATAAACAGTTCGTCCGTACTTTAGATCTCCCACTATTCCAATTTTAAGACCATCAATCTTTTTCTTTTCTTTTTTGATTGTAAACAAATCTTGAATTGCTTGAGTAGGATGTTCTTCTGTACCGCTACCTGCATTGATTACAGGTTTATCAGAAATTTCAGACGCAAATCTGCTTGAACCATCCAAAGTATGACGTAAAACAAGAATATCAGAGTAAATGGACATTATCCGAACAGTGTCAGAAAGACTTTCACCTTTTTGAGTTGATGAGGATGAAATGTCAGAAATTCCCAATGAATTTCCACCAATGGATGCCATGGCTGAATCAAAGCTAAGACGAGTTCTTGTACTTGGTTCATAAAACAAATACCCTAATGTTTTTCCTTTACAAATTTCCCTTCTATCATAGGAGTTTAATCGCATAATTTTGTCAGTAGAAGCAAAGATTTTTTCAAGCTGATCTTTGCTAAAATCCTTAATTGAGATAATATCTTTTTTGTAGAACTCATTCATTCTTTCAATAATATATACTGGTGACTATACAAAGTATTCTGATGGAACAGTCCAACCTCATGGTTCGACGAATTAAGGAAGGTACTGTAATTGATCATATTGACGAAGGCAAGGGTCTTCAAGTGCTAAATGCATTAAGAATTGATGGTGGAGATGGAAGTCTGATTACAATAGCTTTGAATGTCCCAAGCGGAAAATTCAAAAAGAAAGATATCATCAAAGTAGAAAATAAGTTTCTAAAAGATGATGATACAAACAAACTAGCAGTTATTGCCCCAAAGGCAACAATCAACATAATAAAAGAATACAAGCTTGTTGAGAAGAGAAGGGCATCATTGCCTAATGAGATAGATAGGATTTTTAGATGCTCAAATCCAGATTGCATTACAAACAGTACAGAACACATTGAATCAGTAATGGATGTGATTGATAAGGAAGGAATGGTACTCAAATGCAGATATTGTGCAAGGATTTTGGATGTAAACCAGCTAAAATATAACTAAATAAAAAAATCTAAAAATTTGAAAAAGTTGTTGTTTGGACTATTGTCCTAAGATAATAAACATCATGACTATACCGTAGATTGCGATTGATTCGACCATACCTACGAAGATGAATACCTTGGATTGTAAAGCTGGATTTTCACTAATGACCGCAAGACCTGCTGCACCTACTTGACCTAGACCTATTCCTGCTCCACCGGCTGCAATACCAAATGCTAAGCCAGCACCGAGGAGTTTCATAGAGTCGCCACTAGATGCGCCATCTTCTTGAGCATATGCAATTCCAGTAGATCCTAGAATTGAAATTGCTGATGCTGCCAAAAGTAACATGACGATAGTTTTCATTTACGATCAGGCTCCATGATATCCATATTTAAATCATGATAAGAGAACAGTCTCAAACTCGATCTAATGTTTTCTTTTTGAACGATGATAAATCGTCCTTGATGGAATTTACAAAATTATCATAATCCCCGTCTAATTCTTTCTTTGAATTATCAAGTAATTTTTTTATTTCTTCTTTTGCCATATTATCTACTTTCCATCTTTGCCTTCACTTTTTTTAACTTTGCGAATTCCTCTCTTTCTCTCTCTTCAAGAGTAGATAGAATAAATCGGATATTATCTTTGTATTGTGGAATAATTACATTTTCAAGTGCGTTTAACAATTTTTGTGTCTTTTCTAATGCTTTTGCAAGACTAAAAATGGAATTTTCATATTCTGCGGCTTTACAAATTTTTGGCATCAATTCTTTGATTTGTTTTGATGCTCTGTCAATTGAAGAGTTTGTATCTGCAAATCCATAAGGCATTGATTTTGTATCTTTTTCCGTAACAGTAAGTGCAGGAATTTTTACATCCACAACTCTTCTAACATGGACATCCACTTCCATTACAGGAGGAGTGGATTCTGCAACAGAGTCAACTGTGTTGGTACCTAGTGCTAGATATGCTTCGTTAACTGATTTGTAAATATCCTGTAAAGGATCCCAAATTCCACCTCTTGCTTTTGATGCCTCTTGAATCATCTCTTCTATATTTTTTAAGAGAACTTTGCGTTTATCATCCAAAATTTGCTGAACCATGACAGCTATTTGTGTAGATTTTTTATATTTGAAAAGTTCAATTTTTGTTGCTGCAACGTTTTGTCCAAATGACATTCTGTTACTCTTCCTTGTAATATTTTTCTACGTGCTTGTCTTTGATTTTAGTAATCTCACTCTTTGGTAATTTTGATACAATCTTCCACATTAGGGCAAGCGTTTCTTCAATTGTTCTGTTTTCATCGGTTGCCTGTGTAAGGAATTCTTTTTCGAACGTATCACCTAGTTCCAAGTATTTGAGGTCAATTTCAGTTAATCCTGCTTTACCTACAATACCTGCTAGTGCTCTTACTTCTTGTGATCTAGAATATGCATCATAAACCTGGTTAGAAACTTCACTGTGATCATCTCGAGTACTTCCTTCACCAATTCCGTCTTTCATCAATCTACTAAGACTCGACAAAATATTGATTGGTGGATAAACTCCTTGTCTGAACAAATCTCTACCAACTACTATTTGTCCCTCCGTAATGTAACCTGTAAGGTCAGGAATTGGATGAGTAATATCATCAGAGGGCATTGATAAAATTGGAACTTGTGTGACACTTCCTTTTCTTCCATTGAGTTTTCCTGCTCTCTCATAAAGTGTTGAAAGGTCAGTGTAAAGATAACCAGGATATCCTTTTCTTCCAGGAACTTCTTCTCTTGCAGCACTAATCTCTCTTAGTGCCTCTGCATAGTTTGTCATATCAGTGATTACAACTAGAACGTGCATCCCTAATTCAAACGCCAAATATTCTGCTACAGTTAACGCAACACGAGGAGTAATGATTCTTTCAATTGCAGGATCATCTGCAGTATTAAGAAATAGAACACTTCTTTTTAGCGCACCAGATTCTTCAAGACTTCGTCTGAAATATTCTGCTTCACTGTATTGCACACCAATTGCTGCAAAGACTACAGCAAAGTCATCTTGTGTTCCGACAACGCTTGCTTGTCTTGCTATTTGTGCTGCCAAAAGATTGTGAGACATACCAGAACCTGAAAAGATTGGAAGTTTTTGCCCTCTAACTAGAGTCATCAATCCGTCAATTACAGATACACCAGTTTGAATGAAATCTTTTGGATACTCACGTTGTTCTGGATTCATTGGTTCACCGTTAATATCTACAAATTTATCAGCAATTGGATCTGGGAGTCCATCTTTTGGTCTTCCTAGTCCATCAAATACTCTACCAAGTACTTCTTTTGATACGGGCATTTCCATAACTTTACCTACAAATTTTGCGTTAGTTCCAGAGATTGACAATCCAGTTGTTCCCTCAAAGACTTGGACAATTGCTTTACCATTTCCTACTTCGAGAACTTTACCTAATCTTCTTTCGCCTTCAGTGGTTTCAATTTCAACTAGTTCATCAAATGCTGCATTTTCAACATCATCTACAACAACTAGAGGACCTTTGATTTCTGCAATCTTGCTGTATTGAACTCCGCCTTCCGCCGTCAATTTGATACCTTCACTCCTGAAATTGATTTGAATTGTTCTTGCATATCTTTATCTAATTGTTCAAGTTTTGGCATCTCATCATCTTTGATATCCATTCTTGCTTTAAGTAAACTGCTTACTAC
>JAOUAE010000034.1 GCA_029861085.1 Candidatus Nitrosopumilus sp.
TTCTTTGTCTAGCTTGTGAAGAAGTAAAGCAGCGTAAACATATTCCATTATGTCGAAATTTCCTTAGGGCATAATATAAAACTATGGAGAAGTTATGCCTAAAAATTAAAAATCTAGTTTAAGATTTTAAGACTTCTACAAACAGCGTATAGAGTTCGTTTTAGAGTTGGATCCGTCAAAGTATCCATCCTATTTTTTAAAACTCGTTTAGCTTCATCTCTTTCAGACCCTGGGGGTAAAGACAGAACAGTGTTAATGAATTCAGGTAAAGATTCTCGAATCCAACCATCCAACATTGCATAAATCTTTGGAGGGAGGATATCACATTTATCAACATCAAGATCAATTACTTCAGCATAATTTTCATGTTCAACTCTATACACTAAAGCCAATACAACATTGTCAGGGGTCGGATGAAGAAGTATTTCTTGTGAACGTTCTCCAGTTTTTCCTTGTGCAATTTTATTTTTCAAACCAATAGGATTAACAATTATTCCGTTGATACCTACTTTTTTTCCATCTACTCCAGTAACTATACCGAAAATAAAGTCATTATAATCACCATTTTTTTTGATAGAGAAAACAGGAGTTCCTTCTTTTAAAGTAGGTTTTTTTCCAAACATGAATAAACTGGATTATGTATTGTATTTAATGTATCATTAATCGACAATTCTTAATATTGGATTAGAGCAGCCTCATCGTTGGATAAAAAAGAGATTCTAAAAGAATTTTCATCTGATCCTGACAGATACTATAACGTCAAATTATTCCAAGAACAGGGTTTTGTTAGAAAAGCTTGCTCAAAATGTGGGAGATTCTTTTGGACTCTAAATTCAGGACGAGATTTATGCCCAGATGATGCAGATGACACATATTCATTCATTGGAGAGCCTCCAACAACTAAGAGATTTGATTATACACAAGCATGGAAACAAGTTGAAGAATTTTTTGTAAAAAATAATCATACTTCTGTTAGCAGATATCCTGTTGTTTGTAGATGGCGTGATGACTTGTATTTTACAATTGCATCAGTGGTAGATTTTCAAAGAGTGATGGGATCCAAGGTGGTTTTTGAGTTTCCTGCAAATCCACTAGTAGTTCCACAAACATGTTTGCGTTTCAAGGACTTGGAAAATGTTGGAGTAACTGGTAGACACTTTTCAAGTTTTTGCATGATTGGACAACACAGTATTCCAGATTCACAAGGGTATTGGAAAGATGAATGTGTTGATTTAGATTTTAGATTACTAACTGATCAATTTGGAATAAAAAAAGAAGAAGTTATTTTTGTAGAAGATGTATGGGCTGGTGGTGGCTCTTTTGGTCCATCATTAGAATATTTTGTCAGAGGATTAGAGCTTGGAAATGCTGTATTTACTGAATTTCAAGGCGAATTAGGACAACATACAACACTTGATCAAAGAGTTATCGATATGGGTGCTGGTCTTGAAAGATTTGCATGGATTACAATGGGAACACCCACGGCATATGACTGCTGTTTTGGTCCAATCAATCAAAAATTATTTGAAAAGATTGGGATTGATTCAGATTCAGAAATTTTGAGAAAGTACTTTACAGAGATTGCAAAGGCATTAGATAATTTTGAGGATCTCAATGATGTCAGACGTCATGCAATAAAGACTGCAGGAGTAACTGATGATCAACTAAACAAGATGATAACACCACTTGAAGGAGTGTATCTGATTGCAGATCATCTTAGAACATTGATTTTTGCAATTACAGATGGTGCACTTCCAAGTAATGTAGGTGGAGGATATAATCTCAGAATGATGTTGCGAAGAATTAATGGAACAATTAATCGCCTGAATCTAAAATTGAATATTGATGAATTAATTGATGCCCATATTGATTATCTCAAAGATACCTATCCAGAACTTGATGAAAAGAGAGAAGACGTCAAGCAAATTCTCAAGCTAGAATCAACAAGATATGAAGAATCCAAAGTGCACATGAAAAAAAAGGCAGAAAAGATTCGTGAAAAAGGTGTGCCGAGTGTCGATGAACTGATTACACTGTACGAATCCGATGGCATTACACCTGAATATCTCAAAGAAGTAAATGCAATTTCTGAAATTCCATCATCATTTTATTCCAAATTATCTGATTTGCACCAGTCTGAAAAGAAAAAAACAATTACAGAACTTCCACTAGAAAAATTACCTGAAACTGAGACGCTATTTTACAAAGACGACCCAATGGAGTTTGAAGCCAAAGTAATCAAGGTCTTTGATGACCAAGTGATATTAGATAAAACTTCATTTTATGCCAGAGGTGGTGGACAAGAACCAGACTTTGGAAGTATCGCAGGATTCAATGTGATCAATGTAGATAAACACGCAGACATTATTGTTCATCAATTAGAAGACGGCGTACCAAAAGAAGGAGACACCGTATCATGCAAGGTAGATGAAACTCGTCGTGTAAACATTACCAAAAATCACACCAGTACACACATCATTAATGCATCATCAAGAGGAGTGTTAGGTTCATGGATTTGGCAACACTCTGCATTCAAAGACGATGATCATGCCAGATTAGATATTACACATCATTCATCATTAACTAATGAGCAAGTAAAACAGATTGAAGATGCAGCTAATAGCATGGTCAAACAAAATCTTTCAGTCAACATCGATTATTATGATAGAGGAACTGCAGAGCAAAAATATGGATTTAGAATTTACCAGGGGGGTGTAGTTCCAGTAAAATCAGTTAGAATTGTATCAATTGAAGATCAAGATATAGAAGCATGTGGTGGAACACATGTAAAGAAAACTGGAGATATAGAATTAATCAAAATTACAAAGACCAAAAGAATTCAAGACGGAGTAGTTCGTATAGAGTTTGTCTCAGGTCCTACTGCATTTCAATACGTCAAAGATCAAGAAGAAGAATCAAAGAAACAAGCTGAAGAAAATATTGCAAAGCAAACACTAGAAAAACAGCGAGAAGAAAATAAACAAAAAGCAAGAGAACAGATCCCCATACTATTAGAAAAAATTCTAGGTGGTGAATCAGGAGAACTAGATGAAATTACAGTGAAAAACAAAATTTGCTTTACTGCAAGTGAACAATACGATGATTATTTTCATCAAAACTTTGGCAAGAAACTAATAACTAAAGATAGTAAAGCTGCCTTTTGTGGAATTTTTGAATCAGGACCAACTGTAAGAATAATGATGCATGCAGGGGAGGAATCAGGCGTAAATTCTGGTGAGATAGCCAAGGAAATAGCCTCAATTCTAGGTGGTTCTGGCGGAGGTGATGCTAAATTTGCTCAAGGTGGAGGAAAAGACACATCTAAAAAAGACGAGGCAATTGCCAAAGCGAAATCAATGATTTTAGGATGAAAAAATGACAATTAACTGGAACGAGATAGAAAACAAATGGCGAAACAGATGGATTGAATCAAAGGACTTTGAAACAAATCCAAATGAGAAACCAAAAAAATTCATTACAGTTGCATATCCGTATCCAAATTCTCCTCAACATATTGGACACGGCAGAACTTACACACTAGCTGATGTTCATTCAAGATTTTACAGAATGCAAGGGTATAACGTATTATTCCCAATGGGATTTCATTATACTGGTACTCCTGTTCTTGGCATGGCAAAGAGAATTCAAGCTGGAGAAAAAGAAATCCTAGATGGGTTACAAAACGTATATCATGTTCCAGAAGAAGACATCAAAACATTTGTTGAACCAATAAAGATTGCAGATTATTTCCATAAAGAAATTAAATCTGGAATGATTGAGATGGGTTATTCCATTGATTGGAGAAGAGAATTCACAACTATAGTTCCAGGTTATCAAAAGTTTATCGAGTGGCAAATTACAACTCTCAAAGAAAGCGGTAGAATTATTCAAGGGAGTCATCCAGTTGGATGGTGTCCTGCTGATCAAAACCCAGTATCACAGCATGATACAATGGGAGACGTTGAACCAAAGATTGATGATAAAAATTTCCTAGTCAAATTTTCATTTGGCAAATTTATTTTTCCAGTTACAACACTAAGACCTGAAACAATTTTTGGAGTTACAAATTTGTGGGTCAATCCAAATACAATTTACAAAAAGGTAGCAGTGGATAATGAAACATGGATAGTTTCTGAAGAATGTGCAAAGAAAATAGAATTCTTTGAAAAAGAGGTCAAAATTGTTGGCGATATTCCAGGTAATGAAATTATTGGAAAATATGCTACAAATCACAATGGACGAGAAATCCCGATATTGCCTGCAGAGTTTGTAGAGCCTGGAATGGGCACGGGCCTTGTAATGTCAGTACCTGCACATGCACCAAAGGATTACCAGGCATTGATGGATTTGAAGGCTAGAAATCACGAATTAGCTGTCAAAATCGAGCCTATTCCTATAATTGTGACTGAAGGATTTGGGGAATTTCCTGCAAAAGACATTTGTGAAAAATTAGGAGTCGCAAGCCAATCCGATGAAAAGTTGGAAGAAGCTACAAAAGAATTGTATCTAAAAGAATTCACGGATGGAAAGCTGAACGAAAAATGTGATAAATTCAATAATGAAAAAGTTCAATTTGGACGAGACAAAGTAAGAGCATGGTTAGAAGAGAATAATCATCTGGAAAAATTCCCAGTACTTGAAAATGCCCCAGTACATTGTCGTTGTGGAGCAGAATGTGTTGTTAAAGTATTGAATAACCAATGGTTTTTGAATTACGGCGATGAAGAATGGAAAGGATTAGCTCGCAATTGTTTTGATGAGATGAACATTCTACCAAATAACATCAGAACAGAGTTCAAAGAGGTGATTGATTGGTTGCATGAGCGAGCTTGTGCAAGACAGCAGGGACTTGGAACGAAACTTCCATGGGATAATGATTGGATTGTTGAGAGTTTATCAGATTCTGTAATTTACATGGCATACTATACCATTTCTAGATTTGTAAATGATGGAACAGTAACGCCTGAAAATTTAACAAAAGAATTCTTTGATTACATTTTCCTAGACAAAGGAGACATTGGACTAGCTATACAAACTTCCAAGTTGACTGAAGATATAATTGAAATGATGAAAAATGAATTTCAATATTTCTATCCAGTTGACTCTAGGCACTCAGGTAGAGACTTGGTTCAGAATCATTTGTCATTTTTTGTATTAAATCACGTTGCAATATTTGATAAAAAATTATGGCCTCAAGAAATTGTAGTCAATGGCTCTGTAATGATGGACGGTGCAAAAATGAGTAAGAGTATGGGAAATATCATTCCACTAAGAACTGCAATTAGAGACCACGGTGCAGACCCAATTAGACTGGCAATAATATCATCAGCTGAACTACTCCAAGATGCGGATTTTAACATGGAATCAGTCTTTGGCATTCAAAATAAACTAGAATCACTCCTTGAGGAATGCTCCAAGATAAAAGCAGGAGAGATCGATAATTTGGAGGCTGAAGATAGGTGGATTTTATCTAAAACTCAGAGCATGATATCCCAGGTAACTGAGGCAATTGAGAAGATGAGATTGCGAGAAGCACTGCATGAGATTTTGTTTTCATTTGAATCAGACTTGAGCTGGTATCACAAAAGAACAGATGCCAAAAACAGAGAAAACATTTCAGGTATATTGCACCAGATTAATTCTACACGAATTGCAATGCTATCCCCATTTGCGCCACACATAGCTGAAGAGATGTGGGAAAAATTGGGACATACAGACATGGTATCAAAATCAACATGGCCTGAATTCTCTAAAGAAAAATTAGATGCCACATCAATTCAATCTGAAGAATTACTAAAATCAACAATTGATGACATTACAAACATTCTCAAAGTTACAAAAATCACTCCACAAAAAATTGTGATTTATGTAAATTCTGACGAATTCAAATTAACAGTGTATCGTAAAATGCTAAAAATTATGGTAGGAGGTCAAAACAACATGGGATTTGTAATGAAAGAATTGATTGCAGATCCTCAAACTACAGACGCCAAAAAAATGCCAGACTATATACAAAAAGTAATCAAGGATTTGCATTCAGAGTCTGAAGAAATCAAGAGGATGAAATTAGAATCAAAAGAATTTGATGAAAAGAAATTCTTGTCAAAGGAATTAGCCAGTATTGGAAAGAAAGAGTTTGGAGTAGAGATACAAGTCTATTCAGTATCAGATAGTGACATTTATGATCCTAAAGAAAAAGCAAGACATGCAAGACCGTTTAAACCCGCAATATTGATTGAGTAATTTTTTAGAATGATTATTGGAATTTAAACTAGAAACAATATGGTCTCAAATCTGTAGAGGTTTGGAACCGACCATCTGCGCGCCGTTAGCGGTACTGGATAAATTGATTTTGGGTGTACAATGTAGGATTGTTTTTGTGATTTTAAAGGATATCTAAGCATGCGAACCCCATAGGATTCGCATCTTGAGAGAATTAAGAAGTGAGACTCAACAAATTTACAAAAATAAACGGGGTTAAGGCAGTTGACCAAATACAAAATGAAAATCATACCCAGAATGCAAGAAGAAAATAATCAAGTTAGGCGTGAAACATGCTTTGATAGTTGTTGATTGACCAGTCTAACACATATGACTATTTTTCCATATTGGGTTCAAATTACCATCTCTTAATTCAGTAATTTTGTATTTGAGAAAATCTTTTTGAATGAATTTGCTCCTTTAGACATTTCTTGAAAGTCTTTTTTAAGTGCCTTCATTTTTTATATATTTTACGATATCCAGATAATTTTCCGATTTTGTGATTTTCATTTTATCTAATTCATGCAAGGTTTGTATAGCCACATTTTTTACAACTCATTGTACCATTTTTTGAATATTCATGGATGCAATTGATTTGGTCATAAATTAAAATAGGAAAATTAGTTGACTTTTCGATTTGGTGAGCGTCATCTTCTACTAAAGGTACAATTACATTGCTTTCTAATGCGTCTGTATAGAACTTATAACAACTTGTAGAGCAAAACAGTGCATTTTTTGCATTAAATGCTTTTTTACAGTTTCTGCAATATGTTACCATGTTGTTGCAAAAATTTTTTAACAGATTTAAACAATGCTAAACTTAGATTCAGCTAATTAGAAAAGGAATCAATTCTGTAGGATTGGATTATTCAATCGGATTCTTGCATGAAATTAATCAAAGCAAAACTCCGTTAGTCTATGATATTCAGGAATTGTTTAGATGGCTAATCGATGTATCCGTAATTCAATTATTGGAAGAAAAGAAGATCAAAAAGTCTGATTTTATTATTACTGAGAACTATCACACCAGATTGAGGGAAGATATTGCTAAATTGTTAATTGGAAAAATCAATTCAAATTTTAATGCTAAATATAATTACAAGAATGGTAAGCACTTTTCTTATCAAGTAATTCTTCAAGACAACATACAACAACTATCTAATTTTATCATAGGTAAAAAGAACGAGATTGAGTTTAACATTCCCAAAATGAGATTATATAGAAATGACAATCTGAAATTAAAAGAAAAAATCCTGAAAATGACCAATGAAGAAAGAAAGGGATTTGGAATTAACAAGTCTACATTATGGTACATAAAAAAGACCCTGAAACAGATGAACCCGTTATTCCATTCTTGCCTTATGCTGACGAGAAAAAAAGGCAGGACGTTCCATACATGAAGTTTGTTGATTATAAGACAGGCAAGGTATATCTAAACAAGGATTTTATCAACACAGAAGAGTTTTGGAAGCCACTTTCAGAGGTAATTAGAGACTATGTTGAGCATTAAGAATCAAAATCTGACGGTAATATTGGAGAACTAAAAAGAAAACATCCACTCATAAACAAATCCTCTATCAGATACATAGGAAAGGAATCAAACGAACTTGAAGAGTTTGACATTGTAGGCGTAACTGAGGGAAATTATGCAAAATATCTCAATCTTAGAGAAGTGATTCTGGGAATTGATGTGTACAAAGAGCATAAGAAAATTGGTGTATCCAAGAGTAATTTTTTTGAGTTACAAAAAAAGGCAAAAAATAATGAAAAGTTAAAACCACAAAAAGAGACATTGATGAAGATTTTGAATTATGTTAAAACTCGATGATATTGTAACCTTATTAGATTAATTCAAACCTCTAAAGATGTGAACCACTGTTCACAAAATGACTATTGGTCTATGAACCAATCCTTTACACAAAAAAGGTTCAATCCTCAATGGATTTAATCCTGAAAAATATCTAATTCTTTAAATTCAATAAAAAAAAGATTATTTTGTTGAATTTTACTTTTCTAGCCTTAATTCCTTTAATTTTATCAATTGGAATAACTTCAAGCATTCCTTTTTCTGATTTTAATCAGGAAGCATATGCTCTGAAGGGTCAGGGTGTTAGTACCTCAAAATTTGGTTCATCAACTGACATTTGCGGCTTGCAACTATGCTCCGAATATCCTGGTGGAAAGGAGGCATGGAAAGCAGATCAAGGAAAAACATCTAATATAATTCCGGATGAAACCGAAAAAATCTTCTGTATAGATTTATGGGAACCTGTATGTGGTATTGATGGAAAAACTTACTCAAACCAATGTTATCTTAATGCCAGCGGAGTTGAATATGGTTATGATGGAGAATGTAAAGTTGAAAAAATTGAATCTAATTTTGAATTAGAAAAATCAATTACTCCTGTAGTGTCAGGAGGAACATTACCAATTACTGAAACTCCAATTATCGGAAATCCTGAAAAAGAATTTTCAAAAAACTATGTTCCTGGAACTGAAGAGTTATCTGAAGATGAAATTCGTTTAACATTTTTGGGAACTGGAATGCCATTTCCAACACGAAATCAAGCAGCAGCTGGAATCTTGATGGAATTTGGAAATGGGGAAATTCTAATGTTTGATGTTGGTAGTGGAACTGTTGCAAATTTCAACAGCATGAAGATACCACCAGCAGATTTGACAAAATTCTTCATTACTCATTTGCATACTGATCATCAAGGAGATTTTGATATGTTCTGGGCTCAAGGAATGCCATTTGGTAGAATTTTACCAATGCAAGTATGGGGCCCAACAGGGGATGGACATGCATTAGGAGTAGAAGCTTTTGTTGAGGGCATAGTTACTGCAAACTATTGGGATTTAACATCTAGAACAGGAACTGTCCCTACTTCGGGTACAGAAGTCATAACACATGAATTTGATTGGGAAAAAACCCAAGTAGTTTATGAAGAAAACGATATTACAGTTACATCATTTCCTGCAGTTCATGCAATGGCAGGTGCAGTGAGTTATAGAATTGATTGGAATGACATCTCCATTGTATATTCTGGGGATACAAAAATTAACAACTTTATGGTAGAGCAAGCTCAAGACGTTGATTTGTTGATTCATGAAACATTTTTGCCTGCTGAAATCTTTTCTGAAAAAACTGGAATGGCATTAGAAGTTGCAAAAACCGTAACTAATGAATTTCATACTCCAGCAAAGGCCGCAGGTGTAATCTTTGAATTGACTCAACCAAAAATGGGGGTGATGTATCATACATGGGTCACTGAAGAAACAATTCCTCCTCTTTTTGATGATTTGAGAATCCCTTATTTGGGATCTGTAACTCTGGCTCAAGATTTTACTGTCTTTAACATCTCTTCTGATTCAATAGTTGTTAGACAAGCATTGGTTGATGATGCCCCATGGCCAATAATTCCTCAAGAAAGTTCCCATGCAGAAACAAGTGATGAAAAGCCTGTTATTCCACAATGGGCATTAGACCAAACAATCGATGTTGATGAAGCAATTCAAGAAATTTTAGAAAAGAGAAATAACTAAAACAAATGATTCCAAAAAAAAATCTTCTAATGTTTGGATTTTTTGTAATTACAGTTTCTGCTCTTCCAATTTTTGCTGAGGAAGAAGAAAAACCTGTTCCTGGAGTAGTTTATGCAATTTGGACAAATCCATTTTATTTTGGTGAAGTGGGTTTGGGACCATCTATTCTAGTTTACATGGAACAACCACTTGATTCTTATCTTGTTCCTGGAACAACTACAAACGATACCCCATTACCTGAAGTGGTAGACGAATATCTAAAATCTGTAGAAGAAAAATCAGCCCAAGTAATTGTAAGCGAAGAAGATAGGCCAATGTTTTATTCTGTAATATTTTCTGGAGGCCCAATACAAGATGAACAAGAGTTTACGTCATTTTCTTTATTTCAACCACTTAGAATAGAACTTCCAACTAGAACACCATATGGATATGATATAACACGTGAGGGCTTCCTTCTTGAGAGTCTCATTACTCCCGACAAACAAATTCTTTATGAAAAATTAGTTACAGAATATTTTGAAGATTTTGAATATGAAAAGTTTGATGTCACTATTGAACCAGTAACAAAAGATGGAACCATTCTTCAAAGTTGGGAATACAAAAAATGTGAACTAGAAGATTATTCTGTATATCTAAATGAATTACTTGGAACTTTGAAATTCAATAAAACAATTCAAAATGAGTTCAGAGATCACTGGGAATTTCAATGTGATGGTTTTTCCTTTGATGGTGAACAACGAATGTATGATAAAGAAATACCCACAGATAATTTTTCCTCATGGATTCCAGATGATGAAAAGGATTATGCAAAACATATTGTTGTTCGAGCTTCAGGTGGAGAGATTCCACAAGAGGTAGTTTCTACAACAATTTCTAAATTTACCCCATTTACAGATTCATCTAGGACCTATGTTACCACAATGCCTGACAATCCATTTGATGGAAAGCCTCAGTTCATTTTAGAATCCCTTCCTAGCAAGGACAAGGGAGATTTTTATGAGCATGTAGTTGAAAGATACATCAATTCTGTAAAACAACCAGAACCATTTGATGTTACAATAGATATGGTTTCAGATAATGGGAAAATCATAAACTCCTGGTCATATGTAGAATGTGATGTAACCAATTACGAAAACTATCTAGCAGAATTGTTGTTAATTTACAAATTCCATCCAGACTTTGATTCTGAATATAGAGACAGAGGAACTTTCAACTGTAATGGTCTTCATTTTGATCCAACAATTAGAGAATTGAATATGCCCATTGATGAATTAAAAACACCTTCAGATTCTGAACGCCAACAAGTAGTTTGGGTTACATTTTCTGGAGGTTCATTAGATGCACCAATAGAAAGTAAAACTTTTACAAAATTTACTCACTTTACAGACGAATCTGATTATGGATTTACAACATTTCCTGATGCACCATTTGGAAGTAAGCCTCAATTTTATCTGGAATCTCTTCCTAGCAAGGACAAATCAAAATTCTATACTCAGATAGTTAATGAATATATCAATACTACATACGAACCAACAAAATTTGATGTCAATATTGACCTTGTTGCAGGAGACGGGACTATTATACAGGGGTGGGACTATCAAAGTTGTGAGGTAGTAGACTATAGAACATTCCTCTATGATAATTTGTTACTATATAAATTCATAGATAGATTTGAATCAGAAATACGAGATAGAACTGACTTTACTTGTGATGGACAAACATTTGATTCCAAGCAAATTCCTTCTGAAACAACTCAAAAACTTTCTACTCGAACCCCAACAG